>CAOMFZ010000035.1 GCA_948482415.1 uncultured Mailhella sp. | reverse complement strand
TATCGTTTTTGCTCTCATTGTTGTGGCTCTTAAATAGTGTGAACACGCCCTAGTTACAAAAAAAGCCCTTTGCAGGGCTTTTTCTTTTCTTTCAATACAATATATTCTGACAATACATGCTTACTCGCTGTTTTTTTTCAAACGTTTCCAGCTGTTTTCAAAGAAGTTATGCACATCTTCCAAAATCACATAAAAAGACGGAACAATAATAAGAGTAATAAAGGTTGCAAATAAAACCCCAAAGCCAAGAGAAATCGCCATGGGCACCATCATAACCGCTTCGCGTGAAGTTTCAAACATCATGGGCATAAGCCCCATGAATGTTGTCAGCGTTGTGAGCAAAATAGGTCTGAAACGCTGTACAGCGGACTGTTTAATAGCACTGAAACAATCCTGCCCTGCCCTTCGCTTGGTATTGGCAAAGTCAATGAGCACAAGGGAGTCATTGACAACAACCCCTGTCAGGGCAACCATGCCGAAAATACTGATAACGCTGAGACTATAGCCAAGCAGCATATGCCCGATAATGGAACCTACAATACCAAAAGGAATGGAAATCATAATAATGAAAGGCTGTGTATAACTCTTGAAAGGAACAGCAAGCAAGGCATAAATGCCCAGCAAAGAGAATAAAAGCCCATAAATCATGGTATTGGTGCTTTCCTGCATATCCTGCTGACGTCCGCCAAAACGCCAGTGCAGTCCGGGATAACGTGCCATAAGTTCCGGCAAAATATCTCTCTGCACTGCCCGCATAACCATACTGGTAGCAGAAGGCGGCGTAATATTGGCTGTGACTTGAATACTTTTTTTGCCGTTATCATGGGTAATTTTTGCATCTGCCATGGTATCAACAACCTGCACAATATCACGCAAAAGCACTTCCTGTCCGGACGGAGAACGCAAAATCAAATCCTCAAAATAGGCAAGCTGTTTTTCATTTTCCGGCAAACGGACACGCACGGTAATTTCATTGGTACCCCGCTGCTGACGCAAAGCAATAGCCCCGTCATAGGCTGCGCGCACCTGCGATGCAATATCCCGCGAAGTAAAACCAAGCTGTCTGGCAAAAGGAAGCAGTTTCAAGTCAAATTGCCGTCTTGTATTGGAAATACCGGAGTCAACATCACCAACTTCCGGATATTCCTGAATAAAATTAACCAAATCCGTTGCCGCGGAATTTAAAATATCTGTATCCCTGTGGGATAAAAAGACAGTCAGCCCCTTACCTGAACCAGGGCCGCCGCGGTCAGCCTGCATAGCCAGGGTTTCCACCCCGGGAACAACACCCACTTTTTCACGCCATGCGTCGGTAAATTCACCGGTACTGACAGGGCGAATTTCTGCATCAGGCATAAAGACACGAATTTGTATGAAATCATCGGCAATACGAGCATAAATACCGCGGGCAACCGTACTTCCGCCCTTTTCTGCAATAACTTCCCTTGCCGCATCTATCAGGTGATTTTTTATTCTGTCAATCTCATGCCGAGGAGCGCCTGTAGGCATGGTTGCCTCTGCAAAAGAATAATCAGATTCTGCCCTTGGCATAAGGTCAAAACCCAGGCGCCCTGAAAGCGCATAGGTAATGCTGCAAAAAAGCAAGGCGATACCAATGGCTACAGAAACATAGCGATTTTTAATGACATAATTAATCAGTGCACCATAGCGATATTCCACAAAATAGAGAAACACTTTATTGAAGCTGTCCTGCTTTTGACAAATATAGTTAATCGGTTCTTTCCACCATGAATATTTTTTCTGACTGTCCGCAAGAACTTTTTTCTGATGAGAAAGGTGCGCAGGCAAAACAAATAAAGACTCAATAAGTGAACAGCTGAATACAGCGACAACAATGAGCGGCAAACCTGCCCAAATTTTTCCCATGGTGCTGGGAACAAATAAAATAGGCAAGAAAGTCAGCATGTTAGTGAGCACACTAAACACAACGGGAATGGCAACTTCACGAATACCAAGTACAGAGGCTTCTAAAGCCGATGCGCCCCTGTCCTGCCACGAGCTGATATTTTCCCCTACGACAATGGCGTCATCAACAACAATACCCAGTGTGACAATAAACGCAAACATGGTGATAACGTTAATCGTCAAATTAAACGGCATGAAAAACCAGAAACCGCCTAAAACAGAAGTCGGTATGCCGAGACTGACCCAAAACGCCAAAGACGGACGCAAAAAAACTGCCAGACAAATAAAAACAAGAAGAACCCCGGAAATAGCATTGGATACCAGTATTTCAGAGCGGATTTTATACATATCGGATAAATTATTCCGCACTTCAAGGCGTATATCACCGGGCAATATTTCATTATAATAATTGATAATTTCAAGTGCCGCATCGGCAACTTCAACAGGGGAATGATCTTCTGATTTAGAAATTGCAAGCAGGATTGAATCTTCTCCGTTAAACTCCGACCAGCGGGTCACATCTTCCACTCCCTCGGAAATGGTTGCAATATCTTCCAGCAGTATACGGCTGCCGTCCTCATTCGTGCGCACAACAATATCCGCAAACTCGGCAGCATAATCCCTGCGTTCATTGACATTGAGCAAAATATCACCGGAACGGGTTTTCAGCGTTCCCCCGCCAAGTTCAAGAGACATATCACCGATAACTGCGGAAATATCTTCCAGCTTCAAACCGTATTTTCGCAGTTTGTCCTGCGGAACTTCCACATGGATTTCCAAGTCTCTGGAGCCTTCAACTTCCACATTGGCAATAAGCGGAGACTGGGATAAATCATCTTTAATAATATCAGCCCAATATTTTAAAATATGATAATCGTCACTTCCGTATAAAATGACGTTCAAAACTTCCACATGCCGCTTCCGCAAACCAATAATGGGGCGTTCTGCATCTTTCGGAAATGTGGTAATTCTGTCAACTTCCGCTTTTACATCCTGCAAAACTTTATTTTCATCAACATTATCCAGTAAAGTCAGCGTTATTGTCGTATTGCCAGGACTGATACGGGCAGCACTTTCTTTAATCCCGTCAACAGTATCAAGAGAATCCTCAATAACATTGACAATACTTTTTTCCATTTCACTGGGAGTCGCCCCGGAATAGGTCACTTGAATGGTAATTGTTCCGAGCGTAAAAAAGGGAAAAACGTCTTTCGTAATTCGGGTGGAAATCAAAAAACCGCCCAAAAGCATTATCGCCATAAGAATATTGGCAGCAACAGGGTTCCTTGCCATCCAGGAAAGCGCGCCTTTCTGTATATCTATTTTCTCTGACATAGTATCAATTTTTACTGATATTGCTAAGGGTTAAAGGCATGCCCTGAATGGGGGACGGAATAACAGACATCACCACATATTCAGATTCTTCAAGCCCGCCGCGAACATAGACATTATCCAAATCCTTCCACGCAATGTCTATTTCCCGAATATCGAGCATATACTGCGTTTCACCGTCATTTTCTTCATCATCTGCCGCATGTACCGGTTTTGCAACAAATACACTGTCATTGGGCTGCAATGCTTTTCGCGGAACAATAACGGCATTTTCAATGGTTCCTGCTTTAAACAAAACTTCTGCGTGATCACCCAGAATAAGAGCCGGCTCGTTATTTTTTAATCCCAAGGGATCAGGAATACTGATTAATACACGTCCCATGCGCGTTGCGGCATCAAGACTTGCCACCTGCCTGATAATACGTCCCTCACGCACAAACCCGGTGGTTGTTGTAATTTGCACACTGGCATTTTCATTTTGCTTGAGATTGAGATTTATCAATCTGTCAATGGCAACAGCAGCTTCAATCCTGTATTCATCAGTTCCCACAAGGGTCATCAAACTATCCTGTGTATTGGTAAGGCTTCCCACAGACACATTACGCTCCGTAACCATTGCATTATAAGGAGCTGAAATAGTTGTATAATCAACATCAAGCTGCGCCGTTTTCACGGCTGCTTCTGCCGCCTGAACATCAGCTTTTGCCTGTGCCAGCTGCGGAGCGCGCAGGGCAAGGTCTGAAATAATAACTTCCCCTATAAAGGAAGAAGAGAGTTGTTTTAATTGCTCTGCTTCTGCTTTTGCCACGCTTTGCTGTCCCATTTCAAGCTGATAGGCAGCCTTTGCCTTGGCTAAATCACTTTTTTTGGACTGTAACGTACTTTCAAACGTATCAGCATCAAGTTTAACAAGGACTTCTCCTTTTTTCACAAGTGCTCCGACATCAGAATGTTCTGATAAAAAAACAACTTGTGAACTTACCCGAGCGTTAACATTTGTTTCCTGATAAGGCTTGATGGTGCCAAGGGCTCTGATTTGCAGCGGAGCCTCTCCCACAGAAACCTCAATGACATTGACAGCATAACGCGCTGTAAGGGGCTTTTTGCGCATGCTTACAGGCTTTGTTGCCATGAAAAACCATGAAACCGCAATCATGGCTATAAATATTCCAAGAACAATAAAAATTGTTTTTTTATTTTTCATGCACATCTTCCTTTTGCGTCATCTGAGCAACCTGCTCTTCCGGAAAATACATATTCCCCAAGGAACGATAGAGATTAATCCGTACCTGAACAACATTGACCCGCTGCCTTGCAATGGTTCTTTCCAAATCCTGCGTACTTTGCAGAAGCGTCAAAAAACGCATAATATCTTCTGAACCCTCTAAATAAGAATTTAACGCCCCGCGGGTGGCACTTTTTGCCATAACATATTGTTTTTCCAAAAGAGATAATTTTTCCTGCTGAGAATATTCCCGGGCAAGGGTATTATTAACTTCGGCAACAGCTTCTGCCACGGTTTTAATATAGGCTAAAAGCGCTTCTTCTGCCTGTACCCGCATTTTTTCTGCCTGATATTTTTTTTCGCCTGCGTCAAAAAATGTATAATTCAGGCTTGCCAAAAGTTCATTGGTCCAGTTCTCCAGAACATTTGAGACATGCGCGGCGCTGAAAATATGGGAAAAAGATAAATTGAGTTTTGGAAAACGATTTGCTTCGGCTTCATTCAAATCATAATGGCTTGCCTGCACATTTGCCCATGCAGCACGGATATCGGGGCGATACTGCAATAAATGGACAGGCAGTCCTGCTTCCGGAATTGCCATAATCACAGGCAGGGGCGCGTCCATTGCAAAATCCGGCAAATTTCCGGGGATTTTTCCCAATAAAATACATAAGGAATTTTTCAGTTCTAATGTTTTCTGCAATAAATCAGGCAGTTCCGCCTTGGACGCCGCAAGAACTTCTTCCTGCTGCAAAACATCAAGACTGCTGACAAGGGAGTTGGAAAAACGGACTTTTTGCAGTTTCACCAGACTTTCATTGATATTAATCTGTTCTTTCAAAACCGCTGTTTCAGCCTGATTGCCTAATAATTCCACCCAGGTTCCTGCCACATCGGCAGAAATCGTCATGGCAGCTGCCTGCAAATCATCACGGCTCGCCATAAAGCGCATGGCATCTGCACGATACGCAGAACGCACACGTCCCCACAAATCTACTTCATAGGACGCGCCGCCCTCTAAACGATAGCGTTCAGAAGAAGAGCCTGAGGAATGTCCTGTCTCTTCATTTTTTGTTTCACTGTGATTTTTTGCGCCTGACGCACCAAGGGTAATAAGCGGGAAAAATTCGCTTTCCGCTATATTGGCATCTGCAGCAGCTTGTTTCATACGCGCATAGGCTGACAAAATATCATAATTTTCTTTAAGGGCAATTTCTTCCAGTGCATTTAAATCTTCACTGGCAAATGTTTTCCACCACAAAAAATTTTTATCTGCCTGCAAAGCCGCAGCATGTTCTTTTTTATAGGTTTCTAAATCATCATAAAAATATTCCTGCGGCATGGGCGAAGAAAGTACCCGGACTTGCTCTTCATTGGTCGGTACAGGCGTACCACAGGCAGAACAAAGAAAAACAAGAGCGATAGCAACAAATTGAAAAAATATCCGTAACGTACTTTTTTCTTTTATCATTGTGAAAAGATAGCACAAAACAAAAAAACTTACAATTATTTTTCAAACTGTAAGTTTTTTATCCAACCATGTAATATTTTTATATATTTTATAATAAATGCTGTGCGCGCACAATCGCTGCCTTGAGACTGTGGCAAATATTATTTTCACCAAGAGCGTCCAAAATACCCATCTTCTTCAAAATACGGCGTGTCTTTACAGGCGGATTGGCAATAATAACATGGAAATCATGAGACTTTCTGTGTGCAAGAAACGCTTCCAAAACATGAATACCTGTGGCGTCAATAGCCGGCACATCGCGCATATAAAGAATATACACCTTAATGTCAGGATTGCGGCGCATAAACATATTCTGGAATCTGTCCACCATACCAAAGAAAAACGGACCGGAAATAGAATAGACAAAAACACCCTTTGGCAAATCGTCCTGATTGACAAGGGTTTCGTCATAATCATGCACAACGTCGTGTTCATCCAAAGCTTCAATGGAACTCATGACACTCATGCGGCGCATAAAGAGCAGGGAAGCCAAAAGTACGCCCACATAAACCGCAACGGTCAAATCAACAAGCACGGTCAATAAAAAGGTCAGGAGCATAACAGACCAGTCAGACTTTGGTCCGCGCAGAATATTTTTAATGGCGTTAATTTCAAGCATGCCATAGGAAGTAATCACCATAACAGCAGCCAAACAGGCAAGCGGAATGGCAGAAGTAAGCGGAGAAAGCCAAAGCACAAAAGCAAGGACGGTAAAACCGTGAATAATGGCAGACACAGGGCTTTTTGCACCGCTTGAAATATTGGTTGCCGTTCTTGCAATGGCACCGGTTGCAGGAATACCGCCAAAGAGCGCACAGGCAATATTACCCGTACCCTGTGCAATAAGTTCCATATTGGAATAGTGTCTGTCTCCGGTCATACTGTCAGCCACAACGCAGGTCAGCAAAGATTCCAACCCTGCCAAAATAGCAATGGTAATAGCATCAGGGAAAAGGGCAATAATGCGCTCCAGAGAGACATCAATGGGCTGGAATGTAGGAAGTGCTGCCGGAATTTCCCCATAACGGGCAGCAATGGTTTCAACAGGCAGATTAAATGCCCAAACAATAACGCCCCCTACCAAAACTCCCACAACAGGCGCAGGAATACGGGGCAAATAAAAGCGGATTAAAAACATTAATATCAGCGTTCCAAGGGCAATGCCAAAGGTTGCCGGGTGCAGATTGGACATTTGCGAAAAATACAATGCCCATTTGGAAATAAAATCAGGCGGAACCTGTGTTAAAGACAAGCCAAAGAAATCACCCATTTGTGATGAAAAAATCGTCAGCGCAATCCCTGCTGTAAAGCCTGTTGTAACAGGATAAGGAATATATTTAATAATGGAGCCCAGCCTGAAAAATCCCGCCAGCGCCAGCATGCCGCCCGCCATAAAGGTTGTAATCACAAGCCCGTCATAGCCGTGGCGATACACAATGCCGTAAATAATAATAACAAAAGCACCTGTAGGACCGCTGACCTGAAAACGGCTGCCGCCCAAAAAACCAATCAAAATACCTGCAATAATGGCAGTATAAAGTCCCTGCAGCGGCGTAACCCCGGAACCGATAGCAAAAGCCATGGCCAGCGGCATGGCAACAATACCAACCGTTATGCCCGCCACAATATCCTTGAATAAATCATTAAAACTGTACTCGCCGTGAAAAACACTGAAAATTTTAGGATATAACGGGTCTAAATGCGCCATTTCTTCCTTGTGCAAGTGGGCAAAAGTATGGCGGTGTGAAATGCGAAAACGCCTTTGGGCAATCGCTTTTGTTATAGATCTTATCATAGGTTACTTCCAGAAGTAAAAGTACATAAAAAAATGAAAACAACGGCAACAGATTATATTATTTTTTTATAGTATTCAAGGAATTTATTTATAATTTAATTAATTTTTGAAGCAATTTTTCTGCCATATACATGCCGCGGAATTGCCCAGCATTTTTTACTTACCAGCAGGTAAGGAAACAAAATGCCCAGCACAAGAGCAGATAAAATAAATAATGCCAAAAAACCATTATAAAAAACCTGCTCCAGATATTGATGCCCGGCATCCTGACTGGCATTCAAAAATTTAACCAAAGAAATTATGGTGTTATACGCAGGAATACCGGGTATCATGGGCAGAACGGCAGGAAACGTGAAGACTTCAACAAGGGTGTGCATTTTCTTTGCCACAAAAAATGCTGAAAAACCTACACAAAGAGCAGCTAAAAAAGAAGCAGGCACCATATGAACGGCACACATATTTATTAAAAAATAGCGTAAACCATGTCCAAACGCGCCTAAAAAACCTGCGCAGACCAAGGCTTTAAACGGTGGATTGGACAGGGAGCCAAAGCCAAATGCCGCCAAAAAGGAAAAAAACATGTCCTCAAAAACCAACAAAACCTGTGCCGTACTCATAAATTTTCAATCCCCAAAATAACTAAAGTCAGCAATAAGCCCAAGGCAATACAAACAATAATGGTGCAGGAATTCATCAACTTTTCAATGCCGTTTAATACATGCCCTTCCAAAATTTCAATCAAAGAATTAATCAGCGGAACCCCGGGAATGAGAAATAAAACACTGGTCGCAAGAGCAATGGACGGTGTTGAGCCTAATGAAAACAAAACTGTGCAGCCGGCAGTAAAAGAACTGATAAATGCCGTCAGCACAATCACAATCAAGTGATTTATTTCAAATTTATGCAAAATCGTGCGGCTGTAAAAAGCTAACGCCGTGCCCGCAAAAACAAAACACATGGCATACAAATCCCCGCCGAAAAGCCGGCAAAATCCCATATTGGCAAGGGCTGCCGCCGTCAGCACAAAAAAATACGGATAACGTCCTACGGCAATAATTTCACGGTATTTTGCTTCCAATTCGTCAAGCGCCATAGGATTATCATGCACATGCCAGCTCAGACGGCTGAGCATATTCTGAAAATAAAAATTCAGTGCCAAACTCGGAATATGCCGTATTGCCGTGTGCTGAATATGATGATCCTGTGAATAAGTCAGCGTCAGAATAACGCTTTTTGTCTGCATCATAAGATAAACATCAAAGCCATAGGCTTTGGCAAAGCGCTTGACAATGCGCACAGTCTTTCCCGCATGGGCAGCAGACACAATTAATGTTACCGTAATATCCAGTAATAATTCCAATAATTTTGCACAAAGCTGTGTCAGTTCTTCTTTATTTTCCTGCATAGTTTATTTTCCGGAATTTTCTTGAACGGCTTTCTTCAAAACCTGCTCAACTAAGATGACGCTCGGTCAAGCATCCTGCTTGACACTCGCTCCTTTTACATTCTGTTAGATAACCCGAAGAGTTAAAAATCTTACAGAATGTTATAAGGTTCTCGTACCCAGTGTGGTTGCAAAATAAAATTTTAGCAACCTAAGTTGGGTGCTTGCTTGCAATTGCTCTGCTGTCCATTTCTGTACGGCTCGTTCCTCGCCTACAGAAATCGCTGCGCGACCCGCTGGGTGGCTGCGTGGAAATATCGTTGCTGTCTATTTCTGTAAGGCTCATACTTCGCCCAACAGAAACGGCTTTCGCCGTGCTTCGCATAGCTGCTTCGCTCGCTCTGCGAGGCTCGCACATCCTGTGCTGTTGAGCTTATACCATGACATAACTATTCCAATATTACCTTGAAATGCTTCAGCTATTCTGCTGCGGCTTTCTTCAAGACCTGCTCAACCATACCAAAGGTGTACACATCACGCACGATAAAAGGCCGATACGGATTATTTTTGGGAAAAACAGCAAGGAACGGAATACTGGCACTGCCAAGTTCGGTCAGAAGTTTTTGCTTTTCTTCCTCAAACTGCGTTATATCAACCAAAATAAAGGCGATTTCATCATTTTCCTGTGCCCTGGCTATTTTTGCCAATGACTGCATATTATCTTCCGTAAACACCGTTTGCTCAAGCACTTTACAAGTTGGACACCAGTCAGCGGTAAATTTCACCAAAAGCGTTTTTTGCCCTAAATTCTGCACAAATTGCCAGGGCTGAAATTCCTGCCAAAAAGATTTTTTTTCGCTTTGCACAGACAGAACAAAAAAATAAAAAAAGCACCAAAGGGCAACAAGACAAAGCCCTGCCCCGGTCAGCCATTTTTGTTTTTTTGCTAAGGTCACACTTGCCCATTTTCCCCAAACATACAAACAAATACTAACAACAAAAAGGAAGACAAGGGCTTTGACATGCAAAAAAACCGGCAAAAGAGAAAATAAATACAGCGCTGTGCCCAAAAGGAAAAATGCCAGGATTTTTTCCATGACCAAAAGCCAGTTTCCCGCTTTAGGCATAAAAGCCGCTAAGCGGGGATTTACCGCAAAACACAAATACGGCACAGCCATGCCCAGCCCCATGCACAGAAAAACAAGCACAATGACTAAAAAAGGCTGGGTCAGCACAAAGCCCAAAACCCCGCCAAGCAAAGGCCCGCTGCAGGGCGTTGCCAAAATTGTAGCGAGGAATCCACTTAACAACGCATCAAGTTTAGCATTTTTTTGCTCTCGAGCCCGCAAATTAATAATGGGCAAATGAAAAACATCAAAAAGCGAAAGCGCAAGCACAAAAACCAAAATACACAAGGCAAGCATGAGCCAATATTCCTGAAACAGCTGTCCCCAGGTCAAGCCCAATCCACCGAAAAGAAAGGCTAAAATCACAAACCATGCTAAAATTCCAAGGGCAAAAAAGAGCATTTGTTCTCTGAAAGAACACTGTTCCTGCATGGAAAATCCTTTTTCGGACACCCCTAATAAGGCATGCAGTTTTAAGGCAATTACAGGCAGTACACAGGGCATAAAATTCAAAATAAAACCTGCAATAATACCAAAAAGCACAGCTTTGATAAGGCTTTGCACTTCTAATTCCTGATAAAAAGGACGCACAGAAAAAGTTATTTCGTCCTGCGCTGTTTCCTGTGCAGGCTGCTTACGGAAAGAATTTTTTTCAGCCTTTTCTTTTAGTTTATCCAAAGAAAACGCTTCAAGACTGCCTTGTTCTGCCAATTCATTTTTTTCTTCGCTTTGCTGTATTGTTTCTGCCTGATTTTTCTGTGTTATGACAGAAGCAAAACTATTTTCCTTTTTTTGTTTATATACGGCAAAGGCAATTTGTTCTTTGGCAAGATGATTTTGCCCATAGGCATCAAGAAAATCGTTTAATTCTTTTTTATATTGAAAACTGTTTATATCAATGACAGGAGCAGAAACCACTGCCTTTTGCACCCTGAAAGGCCGGCAGTTTTCTTTTGAGCAGGCAAGCAGAGAAATTTCAATATTCCCTTCATACTGCCGCGGAAATACCATATAAATACGCGTTGTTCCCTCAAAAACACGGATTTTTTGCTTTAAGCCGGCATCTTCTTTCCATGTACCGGAAGGAAAAAGGCAGGGTATTTTCTGAACATTTTCTTTTAAAACACTTTCTGCATTAAAAAAAATCTCCGTCGGATAGACATTTTCCTGTAGGGGGGCATAAGTATAGTACCCGTCTTTCGGAATAAGATTTAGACATAAAATAGTGTCGGTATCTTTTATTATCCATGTGCAATTAACAGCATACGGCTCGCCATTTTCTGCAAAAGTAAAAACCGGCACCGCAAAAAAAAGAAAAACGCTGTAAAAAATAATCCGCAATACTTTCATGAACACTTTCACGCTGTCCTCACAGGGATTTTATAAACTCAGTTTAAAAGAAAAGCAAAATAAATGTTAAAATCTGCAAAAATTCATTTTGAACGCAAGCCCAAAAAATGCATAAAAAAAATTTTTACATATTAAATCGCATAGATATATACGTTTAGAACTTTCCTAAAAAAAGTCTGGAAATCAGTTGACATTCTAAATTGAGAAAGATAAAAAAAACAGAACATGATGTAATAAAAATAAGTGTTATAAATGAATACCGAAAACTTTTTTTGCAAGAATTATACTAACTTAAAACAAATACACCAAATTATTAATCAGGCTCATCAGGAGTTTGCATTATTTAATGGTGTGATAAAAAACAGACAAACAACGATACCTACACTCACACTGACGAATTTATCCAATGACCACTTATTTTTTTCCTGCGATTTTGAACCGCAAATCTATCTTTCCGCCGGCTCAGAATTAATATTAACTTTTCATATTCAGCTTGAAAACACCGTTCTGCCCTGCGAATGCACTGTTACGGTTGTTACCTTTACCCAAAAAGAAAATAAGCTTTTTATTGTCACCATGTTCCCCTACAGTATTTCCCTTATGCAGCGGCGGGAACAAGTGCGCTATCCGATAAAGGAAGAGCATTTTATCTTTTATTCTCTTTTCTTCACCAATACACAAGTTATAAACGAAAAAGAATGGCAGCCTGTCAATAACAGCGCTATTAATTATCATGAAATTTCAACAGGCGGCCTTTCCCTTGAAATAAATACAACGGGTATGGCAGCTGCACCGACAGCCAGGTCTGTACTTATTTTGAAGTGCAAGTTTCCTCCTCAGCAGATACAAGAGCAGCCCCTGCAAATTCATACATTTAATTCCGGACAAAAAGAAATTTCCAATTTTATCATTGTTGCAAAAATTTTCCGTTTTTCCAAAAAAGGAAATTCTATCTTTCTGCGCGCAAAATTTACGCATTGGACATATAATACAAGCAACAGGAAATGGAATATTACCCCTGCGCATACGGGAATAACCCAAATTCATCCCTATATTCATCCATAATTCAAGTTGAAAGAACTCTCCCTCTTCGCTTTTCATCAGGATAAAATGTATGCCGAGCAATCTGCGTTATATTGAAAAAGATTCACACATTGTCGATTTAGAGCTGCCTGTCATTGCCTGCTGTTTTGAAATCGAAAAAATCAAACTCAAAGAATTTTCATATTACGCTGCACTTTTATTAAATTTCTTTAAAAATAATCCTTTTTACAAATGCAACTTTGAAGACTTATTAAAAATAAATAAAGTTGGCGAAGAAGAAAAAAGCATATTAAAAGATGAAATGAAGGAGCTTCTATCCTACAAAAAATTATTTAATACAAGCTCTTATTATAATGACCTTCAGGAAATGTCCATTGGGCTTTCTCCTTTGGGAGTGAAATTATTTGAAGAAGGATATGTTCTCACCAACGAAATTGAAACAGAAAAATATACGTTTTATTATGATATTGCCACAAAACGTTTTTTGAGTGAAAGCGAAAGCAAAACAGTACTTGAGCGTGAAAAAAGTTTTTTTCAGAATAAAAATTATCGTTTTTTACGCAATTATTTACAGGAAGACAACAGCTTTTTAAAAGAAAACTTCAGTACGGAACTGCCTGTCCCCGTCCGTTTAAACGATATGTTTTCTGTTTCTGAACAGGAAAATGCTGTCACGTCCAACATTAAAAACGGATATTATTTTTCAAAACAAAAACTGACAAAGAAAAAACTCACTTCACGCCTTGTAAAAAATGGCTTATCCATCAGCCAAAAGTATAATAACACAAGTTGGCGGCTTGACAAAAAATATGAAAAATTCTTTGCGAATTACAGTGAAGAATTTATTGCAGCTGTACAGGAAAAACAAAATAATAAAAATGCAGCGGGATTTAATTTTGGCACAAATACCTTTAAATATCTTTCCTGGACAACAGAAGAATTTAAAGACATACTTATGATACATGATTGTACGCTTTTTTTGCCGCAGGGATTAAAAGCCCCTGTTCCCTATAATGAAAAAAATAAAATCATTCATACGCCTAAAAAACTCTTTTCTCCAAGCTCTGAGTATGAATTTTATCTTTATACGTTGGATCATATCTATACGATTACGCAGTCTTTTTATAATACTGCCGATTTTAAAGAGTATATGGCGAATAAAATCAACAAAGAAAAATTTTTTCAGGCATTTAAATTTTATTTGGATACCCCTCCCAATGACCCGCTTTTTCATGAACTTCTTCCTATTATTGAAGCAACAAACTCTCTTGGACATTTTATTGATACTATTAATAACGCCCAAAAAATTGCCTTGCAAAAACTTATTGACGCAAACCAATTCTTCAAAAATAATTCGGAATGGCGTTCCTTTTTCAAAAGATATATGCTCGACATTCTTTTTAAAGAAATTATGTCAACCAGTTATAAAAGTTTAAACATACTGCTGGCTTTACACCGTCTTGCCGGAATTTCTGAACAGGAATTTTTAGACCTTATCCAAAAAACAGAATACAGGCTGCCTGTTGAACTGCAGGGATTTTCCCTTTCAGAAATAGAACGTACATGTATTTGGTATGACGAACTGTATCAGCATAATTTCTCAAAAGAAACTATTCAAAAATATATAACCGGCATTGCCCCCATGATAAAACAAAAAAATACAGTTTCCGAAGAAGCATGGATGATTTTATCTGATGAATTTAAAGCGCTTGTCAAAGAAGCAAAATAACATATAACACGCTCATTTCATTCAAAAAAATATTCCGTCATAAAATTAATTATTTTCAGTTTTAAAATAAAAAACTTGCTCAACAAAATTTCCTGCTGAACAAGTTTTTATTGTATAAGAAGATACAAACTTAAAACTTAGAGCGTTTCCGGTTATCATTCAGAATTATTACTTTTCAAGGGGAATTATTCCCCCCAAACCCCCTACACGCAAAACCGTTATAGATGTTGTCTATAACGGTTTTGTTTATTATGTCATTTCTTGTCGTTCTGGGAAATTTATTTTAAAAAGTTTTGTAAAGGGGTGCAGGGGAAGAAACTT
>CAOMFZ010000034.1 GCA_948482415.1 uncultured Mailhella sp. | reverse complement strand
TCTTGATGTTCTTGGGGAAATTTATTTTAAAAAGTTTTGTAAAGGGGTGCAGGGGGAGAAACTTTTACAAAAGTTTTCCCCCTGCATAGAAAAGTTGCAAAATTTATTGGAAACGCTCTAAAATTACAAAAACCAACCCGTTACAGACCTTGTCTGTGACGGGTTGATATATAGGAGGTGCAAAGGTAATAATTCCCTCCGCAGAAAAAATAAAACAATCAAAATTACCTTAGATAAGTTTCATATCCTGCATTGTTTTTTTCAAAACTGCCAAGGTATTTTCCTGCATTTGGCAAAGAGGCAGGCGGAATTCATTGCCCATTTTGCCCATGAGAGCAAGCCCTGTTTTTACAGGAATGGGGTTTGATTCTATAAACATTGCTCTGTTCAGCGGTTCAAGATAGAAGTGCAGGCGGCGCGCTTCCTTGAAATTACCGTCTTCACATGCTTTGCACAGGTCATGTACTTTCTTTGGCAGAATATTGGAAGTAACGGAAATGGTGCCTTTACCGCCAAGCGCCAAAGTAGCGAGCACCGTTGAGTCATCACCGGAAAGCAAAATAAAATCCTGGTCTGTTTTTTCTAAAATATTTGAAATTTGCACCAGGTTTCCGGTAGCCTCTTTTACCCCAATCATATCAGGAATCTGGTGATACAGGCGAGCCATGGTATCAGAAGTGACATTGGAGCCTGTGCGTCCGGGGACATTGTATACTAAAAAGGGAAAGGATACTTCTTTGCTCACAGCGCGGTAATGCTGGAAAATGCCTTCCTGTGTCGGTTTATTGTAATAGGGGCTGATAAGAAGCGCATAATCGGCGCCTGCTTTTTTGGCAAACTGCGTCAGGCGGATTGCTTCTGCGGTATTATTTGAGCCGCAGCCGGCAATAACGGGAACGCGTTTTTTGGTTTGTTCGATACAAATTTTAATGGCACGTTCGTGTTCTTCATGGGTCAGTGTTGCAGATTCACCTGTCGTCCCACAGGGAACAAGACCGTCAATACCCTGTTCAATCTGCCATTCAATAAATTCACGATAGGATTCCTCGTCAATTTCACCGTTTTTAAATGGCAGAACTAAAGCGGAAATAGCCCCTTTCAGCATAACAACTCCTTATTTTTGTAATACTTTCTCAATATGAGGATATATCATAGCAAAAACTTTTTCCAATGAACCTTCAATGCCTGCACCGGCAGCATTTTTATGTCCTCCTCCGCCAAACAGGCTCAAAAGGCTGCGAACATCATCCTCACCGGAGGAACGCATACTTACTTTAATAAAAGAGGAACCATTTTTTATTTCTTCACGCATCATCAGCGTCATGCGCACAGTCGCAACCCTGCGCATATGCTCCACAAAACCTTCCAAATCCTCGTGTGTCACGCCGTATTCAGCAAATAACGCATGAGGAACGGCAATATAGGCAAGCTGATCATTCAGAGCAAACTTCACCATACTTGTCAGCTTGCCCCAAAAATACATTTTTTCCTTTGTCCATGTATTATCAAGCTTTTCACGCACAGGGGCAAGGGCAAGGGGAGTTTCCACAAGTTTGGCAAGGATTTCAACAGTTTCAGCACTGGTATTGCCAAAGGAAAAATTTCCTGTGTCACCTGACAGTGCAACATAAAGGGCTGCTGCCGCGTCTTCAAAGGTTTTATCCGCATAAGCATACACAATATGCGCAACCATTTGCCCTGTGGCTGCCATAGTATAATCTATCCAGCTGTATTCTGTGGCTATTTCCTTATCAACCAAATGGTGGTCAATGCAGAGACTTTTCTTTCCCTGAAAATAAGGAGCAAACGCATCGCCAAAGCGGTGCACTTCCGAGCCGTCAAGCAGAACAATCAAAGGGTTATTAAAAGGAACAGCGGTCAAATCAGTATAATAAGCACAAGGCAAAGGCAAGAAAGAAAAACGATGCGGCAGGCTGTTTTCATTATAGATACATACATTTTTACCCAGCTCTTTTTGCAAAAACCAAGCCAAGCCAAGAGCAGAGCCAATGGCGTCACCGTCCGGATGCGTATGCATGGTCAAAACAAAATTATTATTCTGCTTTAAAATTTCCAGACATTTTTTTGCTTCACTGCGTATTTCCATTACTATTCAGCTAAAAGTCGCTGTACCTCATTTCTGCGTTCTAAAATTTTTTCAACATATTCTTCAGCATGTTCCATATTCCCTGCCCGCAGTCTTTCCGTCAATTCACAAATTGCCTGATACAAAGGCCCTGCTGACAAGTTTCCGCCGACGCCTTTCAAGGTATGGCACGCTTCAAAGGAGGCTTTACAATCTCCGGCTTTTACACTTTCTTTCAATGAATCAAAGGAATTATCTGTTAAAAACATATTAAAACAAGTGCAGTATAATTCCTCATCGTTTACAAACCTTTCCAATGCCTCTTCGACATTGCAGCCCCAGTTTTTCAGCCGACTAATCATAATTCACCTATGCTTATATCTATTCATTTAATAGATATACTGTATTTTTTCCTTGCTGTATTGCCAGCTCACATGCAGTTTGAGCTTTTTTTACCGCTATATTATAGGTATTTTGCTCCTGCAGAAGAATGGCTCCGATATTTCCGATAATTTTATCGGAAAAATCTTTTTTATTATATTCATTCATGGCATTGCAGATTTCATTTGCTTTTTGCAGAACATAAATTTTATCAGAAGCATCCTGCATAAAAACGGCAAAGTCAAATTCATTAATCCGTGCCACAATATTGCTGTTTCTGAATGTTTGCCGCAAAATATTGGACATGGCAACCACAGAATAATTTGAAGCCTTGTTCGGACAGCCGGAAGCAGAAAAATCTTTTGACAGACTGATATAGAATAATGCTCCGGGCTTACCACTGAATACGTCAAAATAATTATTCAAAGCTTTTTCAAAAATTTCTTCTGAATAAAAACCGGTTGCAAGGTCATGTCTTGCGCGCAAATCGTCAATTTCAAGAAAATGATGTGCAATGCCGAGTTCGTCAAGATAACAAAACGCTGTAACGTTTTTATCCGTGGGATTTTTAATCAGGCTTAAATTGAAGCATGCCCACTTAAAATCTTTTCCTGCCAAATAGCGGAAAACAAAGTTCAGCTTCATATTTTGCGTTAAAAGGAGACTGAGTGAGTACACATTCATAAACTGTATGAAACGTTCTTTGTCATCAGGATGAATAAGCATATTTCCGACACGGGCAAAGAATTCATCAATGGAATGTCCTTTGCTGTAGCCCATGGAACCCAATAATTTAGGTGAATGACGCAGAACACTTTTTGCTTCAATATCAATTTCTATATAATTTGTGTCACTTGCAATAATGGTGTCTCTAAACTCCTGTTCCCGTTCAAAGATTTCTTTGCTGATAACGGAATGGGTCACGTTTTCAACGTAAATGACCGCAAGCTGCGGCTTACCTTCCAAAGACAAAATCTTATAGTTGAATTTATACCACGCACGGTTGGAAACATGGCGGATAAAGGACACAAGAAGCGGTTTTTCCTGTTCTCTGCCTGCAAAAATATTATCAAGCATGGCAATAATGTCTTCTTTTTGTTCAAAAGGAAGCGTATAATTTTCTTTCACTTCCTTATCATAGTCAAAAACAAGCTTATCCATGCCCAAAGCCTTTGCCAGCACCTTATTGATACGGAGTTTTTTATCAATTAAATTAACATCAATAATCGCTGATTTGCTGTATTCCAATACAACATTAAATCGTTCTTCCTGCAGGCTGGCAAGAAGTTCTTTATTCTTTTCCTCTGTAATATTGCGCAGCTGCATGATGAAAATTTTACTGTTGTATGTTTGCTGCAAATAGCTGACTCGTGCACGATTCCAGTAAATCATGCCGGTATGCGGAGACTGCACACGCAAAACAAATTCAGAGCAAAGATTACCTTCGTCTAATTTTTTGAGTTCAAGAAGAGCTTTTTCTCTGTCTTCCGGCAGAATAAAATCTAAAGCATGACAAGTAGTGGCAATAAATTCCTGACTGTTTTCCATGATTTCATCATAGAAATATTTAGTTACACGCAAAATTTCCAAATTGTCACCGCGCAGCTCCATAATGACAAGAGGCCAAGTAAACAAATTAAAAACTTGGTTAAAGGTAGAATTGCCGCTGCATAAATCCTTAATTGGCACAAGCTGAGCGTCTTGTTTGATGGAAACTGACATGGCAGTGCCGATTTTATTGATGCGCGCTTCATATTCTTCAATAGGAAATGGCTTTGAGAAGAAATAGCCCTGCCCGTTATAACAGCCGATACTGCGCAAATATTCAATTTGTTCAATGGTTTCAACACCTTCCGCAATAACAGGCAAATTCAGCCATTTTGCCATATACACAATGAAATGAATAATATTTTTTGATTTTTCATCTTCTTCATTGAAGTTTTTCAAGAAGCGCATGTCAATTTTCAAAAGGTCAACAGGAACTTCCGTCAGCATGTTCAAAGAAGAATAGCCTGAGCCGAAATCATCCATGGAAATTGAAAAACCAAGATCACGCAGTCTGTTCACCACAAAGATCAGCTGCTCGGAATCCTGTGTATAGGAAGTTTCGGTAATTTCAAACTCAATAAGGCTATGGTCAAGTTTATTTTTTGCCATAACCTCAACAATCATTTCACACAAATTAGGCCGATAGATATCTGCGCGGGAAAGGTTTACGCTGAAAGGAACAACAGGAATTTTTTTGTCCAGCAAAGAGCGGATAGTTTTGCAAACCTCTTCAAAAACAAACATGTCCAATTCAACAATAAAACCGTTTTTCTCAAAAACAGGAATAAATTTAATCGGAGGAATAAGCCCTTTTTCAGGATGTTTCCAGCGAACAAGGGTTTCCACCCCGATCGTACTGAAAGTATTTAAGTCAAATTTCGGCTGAATATACACAACAAATTGCTTTTCCCGCAATGCCGTGTTCATTTCATTAACAATTTCCTGCTCTTCAATAATTTTTTCATGCAGGCTGCCATTATAATATTCAATAAAGGTGTTATATTTTCCAACAATATTTTTCAGTGCAAGGTTTGCTCTGTCGCACATAACACTTACACTCATATTGATGTCTTCAATAATAAAGACACCAAAATTGACTTTTAATTTCAAACTGATAGGAAAATTATCAAGATATGACATCACAAAATTAGCAAATTTCAGCTCATTTTCCCGATCATGGGGCATGCACACGCAATAACAGTCTGCGGTAAGCCTTGTTCCAAAGTAATTGGGACTTTGTGAAAAGCTGCGGATAGTATCCGCAAGATAAATTAAAAGTTCATCGCCTTTTGCTTCGCCAAAGAAGTCATTAACAACTTTAAACCGTTCAATATCAAAATAAATAAGTGAATAGGTTGTCTTCTGGTCTTCCTGAATAAGAGTTGCCACCTTATCGTAAAAGGTTTCTTTATTATATAATTTCGTGAGAAAATCACGTTCGGACGTATTTCTTAAAATTGCGTTTTCACGCATTGCAATGGTGTTAATAATACGCTGCAAAATAATTGTCGGGTGATACGGCTTGGTAATAAAATCCACTGCCCCAATTTTTAAAGCTTTTAATTCGGATTCTTTTCCTCCGTCCTGAGATGCAACAATAACAGGAATTTCCCAGAAAGGAGATTTCTTTATTTTATCTAAAAAAGCATACCCGTCCATAACAGGCATAATAAGGTCAAGCAAAATAACCTGAATGGAATCTTTTTCCTTACATACAATATTCCATGCTTCCAAGCCATTTTCAGCCTGTAACACCGTGAAATGATTTTCCAAAATTTTTGCTAACAAAATTCTGTTTATGGATTGGTCATCAACCACTAATATTTTTTGCTTTTTCATCTTTTTTCCGTCTTTTTAATATATACCCTTTATTTTGGTATATATATATATATATATATACGTTGGAGTATCGTAGCATTTTTTTTTCCAATAAACAATATTTTTAATAGACGTTTTAAAAAATTTCTTTTTTCTTTCCTACTTTTTGCT
This sequence comes from uncultured Mailhella sp., assembly GCA_948482415.1. Classification (GTDB taxonomy): domain Bacteria; phylum Desulfobacterota; class Desulfovibrionia; order Desulfovibrionales; family Desulfovibrionaceae; genus Taurinivorans. The sequence continues at coordinate 9,101 of CAOMFZ010000034.1, read as the reverse complement.
GTACAAAAAATGCAAAAATAGCTATTTTCATTTTTGATACCAAAGGAGATTTGCATGAATGAAGGAAAAACAGAAACTTCATTAAATGAAAATATAAACCAAAATTCAGAAATTTCTGCGGACGCTTTTTTTGATGAAATCATTATTATTTCTGATAAAAAAGAGAGTATTCCTGTTGACTTAAGCTCCCTTGACGCAAGTATTATTTCCTTTAATGCCCCTGAAAACGCGCTCTATCATATTCTGACAAAAAAAGAAAATGACCTTGCCTACTGCGCCCTTGTTCTATGCGATTATCATTTCGGGGATTTTGAGGCGGCACTGCTTATTTCTCTTCTGCGCATTCACCCCTTGGGAACGCTTTTCCCCATCGGCGTTATTTTCAACATGCCAAAGTCTGCCGAAGATTCAGATCTGCTCGACAAGGAAATGAAAAACCTGAAAACATTGGGAGCTTCCTTTTTCCTGATTCGCCCTTTCACCTTTCAGGAAATGCTGACGACGTTCAAAGATGCCTTTGCCAAAAACAGCAAAGACATGCAAAAATATTATAATAATTTGCTTGCACTGGAAAAAGCCAGCGAAGAAAAACGCAGTCTTTTCCTTTCCAATTGGGAGCAAAAACTGAATAATTTTGAAAAAGGCTTTATGCGCTTTTTCTACACGCCTGATGAAAATGCCCCCTTTGAGGAACATTTCCAAATTGGGGAACAAAAATATCACGACAGACTTTTTAATCAGGCAGCAACCTGTTTTGAGCGCTCAAGCACACAGGATTCTCCCCATAAATCTGACGCTCTTGTGTATTTATACGGCATTCAAAAAGAACAGGGACAACCGGAAAAAGGCAAAGCCTATCTGGAAAAAGCCGTACAGACCTTTATTGAAAACGGCGACTGGGAAAAAGCTGCGGGCAGTACAGAAATTTTTATGCAGGATTTTCCGCAGGAACAAAACCCTCTTTACACTGCCCTGCAAAAGAATTTTGCCCTGACCAATTATAACGCTGTCAACAGTATTCTTGAAATTGCCGAAAAAATGCTCCCAACTGATGAAATTGCCAAATTCCTTCTGCAAATTAACGGCAATAAGACGTTTCCGCCTGCCATTGCGGGATTTCTTGACAAACACAAAGAATTGCAGCAAGTTATCTTCCAGTCTAATATCAAGGACGTGCTTCTTGACGGGGACGAATACAAAAGGGAACAGGAACGCATCAAAGCTATTACCTATCTGGAGCAACAGCGCTTATCCAGAATACGCGGTCAGCAAAGCGCAGCAAATACCATGCAAAAATCAGGTGCAGGGCAAAGCGGCGGTTCCGCCGGCACAAAACCTGTCTCCATGCAAAATGCGCAAAACAGTGCAGGCGCAAAAGCGGCTCAATCCGCTGCCGGCAAAACACAAGCGGCAAATAATAAATCCGCAGACGGTAATAAGCCGCAAGACGAACCCCGGCTTCGCGAAGTGGAACATATGCCCACCGTTATGCTCACCGGCGGCAAAGGCAGATTTTTAGACGATATGATTAACATGGCAAAATATACCAAAAACTTTATCAAAAGAAATAAATAAGACAAAAAAAATATGTTAAAAAGACCTGAATTACTTATTCCTGCCGGCGGTCCGGAACAGCTGGAAGCGGCACTCCTTTACGGTGCAGACGCCGTGTATTTAAGCGGCAATGAACTTTCCCTGCGCGCGAAATGCGACGGATTCAGCATGGAAGAACTCAAAAAAGGCGTGGAAAAAGCCCATGCTGTCAGCGCAAAAATTTATTATTGCCTCAATGCCATGCCCTATAACCGCCAGCTTGACGATGTAACAAAAATGCTCAAAATATTGCCTGAAACAGGCGTCGACGCCCTGATTATTGCCGATCCGGGCGTTATTTGGCTGGCAAAAAAACATTGTCCTGACATGGAAATCCATCTTTCCACCCAAGCCCATTCCGTCAATGCGGCAGCAGTGGAATTTTGGAGAGAAACAGGCGTACAGCGGATTAACCTTGCCCGCGAACTGGGAAAAGAAGATATTGCCGACATGATAAAAAAATTCCCGGACATGGAATTTGAAATTTTTGTCCATGGCGCCATGTGCCTTGCGCTTTCCGGGCATTGTCTCATGTCTGCGTGGGTCAATAAACGTCCTGCCAATCTGGGACAGTGCACACAGCCCTGCCGTTTTGAATACCGCGGCAGACGCTTTAATGAAATATCCCTGACAGTGGAAGAAAAACTTCGTCAGGGCGAAGACTGCTGGGAAATTGAGCAGGGCTCGCATTTCAGCGCTATTTTTGCGCCTTCTGATTTGTGTCTGGTGCCTTTTATGGACGAACTTGTCGCCATGCAGCCCGCTTCCCTGAAAATCGAAGGACGTACCAAGAGCCCTTCCTATGTGGCACAGGTCACGGACATTTACAGAACTGCTCTTGATACTGCCTGCATCAAACAAGGTATCACGCCTAAATTTACGCCAAAACGGCAGGATATTGACAAAGAGGAATTTATGCTCGAACTTTTCAACAGTTCCGGCAAAAATCCCCGTCCGCTCTCCACAGGCTTTTATCTCACCGAACGGCAGGACAGAAAAGCCCCTGAAAATTATGTGCCCCGCCCTATTGTGGCAAAGCTTGGCAAACAAATTAAACCTAATTTCTATGAAGTGGACGTCAGAAGTACATGGCATAATGAAAAAGACGCTTCTTTCCTCCTGCCCTGCATGGAAAGACCTACAGTCCCAAGCACAAAATACACCCTCTGCAACCATGCCCAAAATGAAACGGATACCCTGCACCCCGGACTCAAAGGCTATATCCGCTTAGAAGAAGATGCCCTGCCTGCAGATACAGTCATTCCCGAAAATATCTTTATCCGTGCTTAATATAAGAAAGTAAATTGTGAAGTCCTGCAGCAATGCTGGATTTTTTATTTGAAATATTTCCGATTAATATTAAAAATTAAATAGATTGCTTCGCTAACGCTCGCAATGACGTGTTGCTGAAGCGCAAATCACGTTTCACCGTCATTACGAGGAATTAGAGTATTTCCGGTAAATCTTGCGACTTTTCTATGCAGGGGAAAAACTTTTAGTAAAAGTTTCTTCCCCTGCACCCCTTTACAAAACTTTTTAAGCTTTCTTATAAAAATTTGTTGCAATTATTTCCGGAAATGCTCTATCCCCCTACCTCGTCATTGCGAGGAGCGACAGCGACGCGGCAATCTTTTAACGAAATAACATATATGACAAAAAGTATGAAGGTTATCTGGAAATGCACAAAATAACCTCATGTTGTGCCCAAAAAATTCTTTTCCTGCTTTCCTTGACGAAGTGCCGCATTAGAGAGTAAATTAAAAGAACTGAGCGGAGATTTTATTTTTCACCATATAACAAGTGAGGGGCGTATGTTGACAGTACAAAATTATATGACAGACAGCGTATACACGATTAAGCCTACAGATACCTTGCACGACGTCAAGCAGCTCATGGAAGCGGCACAAATCCGTCATGCTCCTGTTGTCAATTCTGACGGACGTTTCTGCGGGCTTGTCACCCATAGAGATTTGCTCAAACATACCATTTCCCAGCTTGCTGACATTGACGAACAAACCAAAACGGAAATCGACCAGGCAATCCTGGTCAAGGATATTATGCAGGAAGATGTGATTTGCGCGGCTCCCGATCTTTCGATTATTGAAGCAGGAAAGCTCCTGCTTGATTTGAAATATGGCTGTCTGCCCGTTGTTGTAGGCGACATTTTAGTCGGTATTCTGACAGAAGCCGATTTTATTAAAATTGCCCTTTCCTTACTTTCTCCTGAGGAGGATGAAACACACTATGCTTAAATCAAAATTAAGCACATTCATGACTCTTATTGCCCTCGCCGTTACTGTTCTTTTTGGATATCTCTTCCTGCGGGATTTGCAGGGGCCAAGCCTGAATTTCAGTGTTGACAATCTTGAACTGGGACAAAAAATCGGTCCCCGCAAAGAAATCAAAATTCTTGCCGGCGACACTTCCGGAGTGCGCAAAATAAAAATTTCTGTCAAACGCGGCAGCAAAACCATGGAGCTTTACGAAAAAGCTTTTCTCGATACGCCCAAATCCACGGAATATGCTTTTACTTTAGAGGACGCCAAACTTCCCGAAGGTGCATTTACCCTTATTGTTTCCGCCCATGACGCGTCCTTTGCAGGTTTCAATAAAGGCAACGGCACCACAAAAGAAATCCAGCTGGTAATGGATAATAAACAGCCCCGCATTATTGTGGAAACGACGCCTCCTGCCGTCCACCGCGGTGGATCTGCTCTCATTGTGTACAAAGTTTCAGAAGAGGTCAAAAAAACAGGTGTTTATGTTAATTCTCATTTCTTCCCTGCATACTTGCAAAAAGAAAACACCTATGCCTGCCTTTTTGCATTTCCCGAATCTGTCCCCGGTTCTGAATATTTCCCTCAAATTATGGCAGAAGACACAGCCGGAAACATCACCGAAAGCCGTTTAATCGTCAATGCTGTCAATAGAAATTATCCCAATGACAAAGTAAATATTACCGACAATTTCCTTAATCTTAAGGCAGAAGAACTGCAAAAAATCGTACCCTATAAAGACACCACATTGGAACGCTATTTAGAAGCAAACGGCAAAGTCCGCCTTGAAAATGACAGGCTTATTCACACGGTCTGCATTGACAAAAGCACCCCAAAACCAAAATGGGAAGACGATTTCAAAATTCTGCCCCGTTCTGCGGTGAAAGCACAATTTGGCGACAGAAGAACCTATTATCTCAACGGCAAAGAAATTGATAAGCAGGTACACTTAGGCTATGATTTTGCATCAGTTGCCCACGATACTATCCCTGCCGGCAATCACGGTACTGTTGTTTTTACCGGTTATAACGGCATTTACGGAAACCTTGTTATTCTCGAACACGGACTTGGACTGAACTCCATTTACTCTCACATGTCAGAAATTTTCGTGAATGAAGGTGATGTTGTGGAAAAAGGGCAGGCTCTCGGACTGACAGGCACAACAGGGCTTGCCGTGGGTGACCATGTCCATTTCGGCGTGTATGTAGGCGGAATTGCTGTCCAGCCAAAGGAATGGATTGACCCCAAATGGATACGCAATAATATCAGTGCAAGACTTGTCAAAACAAAATAAATTTTTATTATAAATACAGTGCATACATTGTATTGACTGTCTGTCAGCAAAATTCAGCTCAAAGGCTGACAGCAAAATAAGGAGTTTTTCCATGGCGCATAAAGGACCACACGTTTCAATCTCTGCGGCTTTTGTGGTAAACCGAATTTTACGCATCAATCTTGATGAATACGAAAGCTGGCCCACAGCAGTCCAGCAGCTTGCAAGCCAAATCGCGGAAGAATTATTCCTTGTTGCCTATAACCCTTTCATTTCAGCACAAACTGTAAAAAACAGCGTTGATGAACGCTTTGAACGCGAATCCCACGCCCTTGCCCATGTCTATGTGACAGCAATCAGCGAAGGCATGACCATGTTCTGGAGTGCCCATGATGCAGAAGTAAGTTTCCGTAAAGAACTGGTTGAGCGCCTTGGCGAACTCATGCCTAAAGAATGTATTATCACCCGTCCGGGAGCACTGGTGGAAACAAGCACTGACGCCACTGACCTGCGTATGGAACTGCCCCTTTTAGTGGTTGAGCCTGATAATATTGACCATATTATAAAACTCGTCCACCTTGCCAATGAAATGAAGTTTGCCCTTATTCCAAGGGGCGGCGGCTCCGGCATGACCGGCGGTGCTGTGCCTGCGCGCAAACGCAGTGTTATTGTAAACATGACCCGTCTCACCAAAACAGAAGTAGACGTCCAGAACAAAACCATGCTTTGTGAAGCCGGGGTTATCACCCAGGACGCTATCAACAAGGCTGCTGAATATAAACTTCTTTTCACCGTTGACCCTGCCTCCAAGACGGCTTCTTCCATTGGCGGAAATATAGCCGAAAACTCCGGCGGGCCTTTCTGCTTTGAATACGGTACAACCCTTGACAATCTGCTTTCATGGCGCATGGTTACGCCTACAGGCGAGCTTATCCGCATTGAACGAGTCTGCCACCCTCATCATAAAATTCTGGAAACAGAAATCGCCACCTTTGAGGTTCGTGACGACGACTCAGGCGGACTTCGCAGTGTGATTGAACTTCGCGGCGATGAAATCCGTCTGCCCGGACTTGGCAAAGACGTGACCAACAAAGTGCTTGGCGGACTTCCCGGCATGCAAAAAGAGGGTGTGGACGGGCTGATTATTGACGCTGTCTTTACCCTGCATGACCAGCCGAAATATTCCCGTGTACTTGCCCTTGAATTTTTCGGGCGGAGCATGAAACCTGCGGCCGAACTGATTAATAAAATTGTTGAACTTCGCAACAGAATACGCAATGAGGGTGATTATGTGCGTGTTTCCGCGCTGGAAGAATTTAACGTAAAATATGTCCAGGCTATTGAATATAAAAGAAAATCTCCCCGTCATGAGGGTGACCCTATTTCCGTTATTATTGTACAGGTGGACGGCAATGATGAAATTTTACTTGATGACAGCGTAAAAGAAATCCTTGCTCTTGTTGGCAACAATGAATATATCTATGCGGCTCTTGCCAAAGATAAGAAAGAAAGTGAACTTTTCTGGGAAGACAGGCATAAATTATCAGCCATTGCAAAGCGCACGTCCGGCTTTAAAATGAACGAGGACGTGGTTATCCCCATGCCTAAAATCCCTGATTTTGCCCATTTCCTTGAACTCCTCAACCTTGAAATGGCGGGCAAAGCCTATCGTTATGCGTTACAGGAAGTAGGACGTTTGCAGGGCTTCCCCATGCAGGATACGGAATTTAACAAAGAATTTTCTTTTGCATCAAAAATTGCCGGCGCTGAAGACAGTATCTTTGAAAAAGATGAAATTGAATTCAGTGACGACGAACTGATTATGCGCGCAACCCTGTTTATTGACTCTCTGGGAGAAAGCTATCCGCGTCTCAGGGAAAAAATTCAGGCAATTTCCCAATACATGCGCAAAAGCAGAATTATTATCGCCAGCCACATGCATGCAGGCGACGGCAACTGCCACGTCAATATCCCTGTCAACTCCAACGATCCGCACATGATGGAAAATGCCGAAGAAGCAGTGCTCAAAGTCATGGAAACGGCAAAGAAAATGGGCGGTGCTGTTTCCGGGGAACACGGTATCGGCATTACCAAAATCAACTTTTTGGAACGCAATAAAATCAAGGCACTGCGCGCTTTCAAAGAACGCGTTGACCCAAGAGAAATTCTGAACCCCGGAAAACTCGTGCAGCAGGAACTGCCCGTTCGCCCCTTTACTTTCTCTTTCAACCGTTTGATTGAAGACATCAAAGAAAGCGGTCTGGCAGACAAGGAACGCTTTATTGAACTTTTAAGCACCATGCAGGCATGCACCCGCTGCGGTAAATGCAAACAGGTCTGCCCCATGGTGTACCCTGAACGCTCTTACCAATATCACCCCCGCAACAAAAACATGATACTGGGTGCCATCACAGAAGCGATTTATTATACACAGGCAACCAAAGGCAAAATCGACAGCAGTCTGCTCGAAGAACTGCGCTTCATGGTAGAACACTGCACAGGCTGCGGACGCTGTACCTCTGTCTGCCCGGTCAAAATTGAGTCTGCAAAGGTTGCCCTTGCCATGCTCGCTTTCCTCAAAGAAGAAGGCATGGGCGGACACCCCATTAAAAGTTCTGTGCTCAACTGGCTTTCAGGCAACCCGCAATCCCGTATCCCCACCATGGCAAAGGCGGCAGCCGTGGGACAAAAAGTGGGCAATACAGTGCTTGGTTTCGTGCCGAAAATGTGGCGTGACCGTTTTGAAAGCCCGCTTTTCTCCGGCAAGGGTCCAAATCTTGGCATGCACAGCATGTATAATGAACTGAACCTTGAAAAAGGCGGTTATTTTGTTCCGCAGGCAAAATTTGAAGAATTAAAACAGTCAGATAACGGCATTGAAGCTGTGCTGTATTTCCCCGGCTGCGGAGGTTCTTTGTTCTACCGCAAAATTGGTCTTGCGACAATTAATCTGCTCACGCAGGCCAATATTCCGGTTATTGTGCCCGAACAGCATTTATGCTGCGGCTATCCGCTCCTTTCCTCCGGCGCGGACGGCAACTACAAGGAAAACCTTGCCAAAAATCAGGAATACCTCACAAATCTCATTAAAGCAGCTGAAGCAAGAGGACTGCATATCCGTTACCTGATTACCGCCTGCGGTTCCTGCCGTGACTCCCTGCAACGTTATGAACTGACTGACACAAAAGGCAATTTACTCACGCAAAAGGACTTTATGCAGTTTATCAGCGAACAGGAACATACGCTTACGATTGACGCCAAAAAAGACGTTGTCTATCACGCTTCCTGTCACCCTGAATGGGCGGGAATCAAAGCGGTCAACGGCGGAAAAATGGCGTCCCGTGCCATTGAAAAAATCAGCGGCTCCAACCTGACACTGAGCCCCGGCTGCTGCGGCGAATCCGGAACAGGCGCCTATTCTTCCCCCGGCATTTATAATGCTCTGCGCGAAAGAAAGAAAAACCGCCTCGTTGACCTTTTGCCAAACTATATGGAAGACAGCCCGATTATTGTCGGCTGCCCGTCCTGTAAAATCGGAATCAGCCGCACCTTGCTTAAAATTAAAGAAGACGGCTACACGGAACTGGCTAAACACCCTGTCCTGCACAGTGCGGAATGGCTTTCTGAACTTATGTTTGGGGAACAATGGCTGCAAAACTTCAAAAAGGAAGCCACAAAAATTGACAGCGCAACAAACTTCAGAATTATCGAGCCCATGAGCAAAACCAATCAAAAACATTAAAAAATGCCATAGAATATAAAAAAAGGCCCCTGAAGGTGTACTGTAAGGGGCTTTTGTTTTTTAATCAGATAGAAAATTTTGAGCGTTTCCGGTTAACATTAGAACACTTCCGAAAATAATTGCAACAATTTTTTATAAGAAAGCTTAAAAAGTTTTGTAAAGGGGTGCAGGGGCTTTTTTACATATTGTTGGCAATGGCGAAGCCATATAAAGCCTA
>CAOMFZ010000033.1 GCA_948482415.1 uncultured Mailhella sp. | reverse complement strand
GCGTGTAGGGGGTTTGGGGGAGCGGTAGCCGTTGCCAACTTGTTGGCTTACGGATGCTTTAGCTGTAGGCGAGAAAACGAGCCGTACAGATAAAGACAGTGGTTAATAGTCACAAGCCATTGCTTTATAGACACTGTCTTTATTCGTAGTTTCCTGCGTCACAACGACTAAAGCAGCGACAGCAGAGATAATAATTTCCCTCAAGGAAAATAAAAATTACAAATGTTATACGGAAATGCTCCGGTATTAAGCAAAAACGTATAATTGAACAATACAATGTTTTTAAAATAAAAAGACCTGTAAAAAATACAGGTCATTTATCCGGTTTTTAAGTCTAATTCTATTAATCTTCCTGCATGGGGTGCATATCGTTTTCAGCTTTGGAAACAGTCAGTGCACCGGTTGCGTCGCCAAGAACGTTAAGGGTTGTTCTCATCATATCAAGAATACGGTCAATACCGGCAATCAGGGCAATGGCTTCAAGAGGAATGCCAACTTGAGTAAATACCATGGAAATCATAATCATACCTGCTCCCGGAACACCCATGGTACCAACAGAAGCAAGCATGGCAATAATGATAATCATAAGCTGTTTATCGAAAGTCAGGTCAATGCCGAAGAATGTTGCTGCAAAAATGGAGCAAACCCCCATGTAAATAGCCGTACCGTCCATGTTGATGGTGTTGCCGAGAGGAATAAGGAAACTGGATACAGGGCGGGAAGCTCCCAGTTTTTGAACACACTGCAGGTTACTGGAGAGGGCTGCAGCACTGGAGGCACTGGAGAATGCAATCAAGATAGGAGAGGTTAAAACGTTAAAGAATTTTTTGACAGGCACGCCTGAGTATTTAATGCAGGGCAGATAAATAATGCATATATGGATAATGCAGGCAATAAACATAACAAGAATGAGCTTGAGCAGAGGAAGCAAAACTTCAGCGCCGTAGGTTCCGACAGTAAATGTCAGCAAGGCAAAAACACCAACAGGAGCATAAAGCATTACCATGGAGGTAAGCTTGAGCATGGCTTCTGCAAGGCTGTTAAAAAATTCTTGAATATGGTTATGTTTAGAACCAAGTGAGCTTATGGCAATACCTAAAAAGACAGCAAAGAAAATAATTTGAAGCATATTGCCGTCTGTCAGGGATTTTACAGGGTTTGTGGGAATAATGCCCATGAAAACAGAAAGCAGGGAAGGAGGATTGACAGAAATAGCGTCAGTTGCAGCCTGATTGATAGTAACGCCGCTGCCCGGCTGGAGAATATTGGCAACAATAAGACCAATGGTAACAGCAAAAGCTGTTGTTACTGTATAGTAAATGAGACTTTTTACAGCAATTTTGCCAAGGCGGCTTACATCACCAACAGCAGCAGCTCCGGCAACAAGGGTTGAAAAAACCAAAGGAACAACAAGCATTTTAATGAGGTTGATAAAAACATCACCTAAGGGGTTGAAATAACTGGGATCAATACCCATATGCGGAACAAGAAGACCACAGATACAGCCTGCGACTAATGCAAGCAACATTTGAGTTGTAAGGCTAATTTTCACTGCCAACCTCCGAAAATAAAATAATTGTTATTTGCTTTGTTTTAGTATCAGGTTGATTTTATAACTACAAAAGATAATTATAAAATTTTCTTTTTATGGGGGAAATGATTATCTCTGCTGTCGCTATCCGTAAAGCTCGTAAACTCGCTAACGGCTACCGCTCCCCCATACCCCCACATTGCTTGTTTTTCTTTCAGAAAAACAAGAATACATGTTTTACAGGTGATTGATTATCAACCGTTTTCTATGACAAAGCGTTGTTATTTATTGTGTGAAGCAATAAGTGAAACAACTTCTGCAAAAACCTGCTGTACTTTTTGCGTATTTTGTTCCATTACCTGCTTGATTTCTTCCCATGATACAGGCTCAATATTGACACGCCATGCATCATAATCCGTGCTCATTGCAATAGTTGCATAGGGGATACCGAGTTCTGCCGCCAAAACAGCTTCAGGAGCAATACTCATATTGATAATATCAGCGCCTAAAATTCGGAACATCTGGGATTCTGCGCGGGTTGAAAAACGAGGACCTTCAATGGTTACGACCGTTGCTGTTGTATGGTGTTCAAATTTGAGCTTTTCGCAGACGTGAATAATGTCTTGTCTGAGTGCTTCATTAAAGGGATCTGCAACGCTGATGTGCTTGATGCCGTCTTTGAAATCGTCGTAATAGGTACAAACCCTCTGTTTTGTAAAATCAATAAACTGGTCGGGAATAACAAGATGTCCCGGATGTATTTCTTCGCGAAGCGAGCCAACAGCAGTACTGCTTAAAATATGGGTACAGCCAATTTCTTTGAGAGCGGCGATATTGGCACGGTTATTGACATGGCTGGGAGTAATGGAATGGTCAAAGCCATGTCTTGATAAAAACGCGACAGGTACACCGTTTAAAACTCCTTCCGTAATAGGAGAAGAAGGTGCACCCCATTTGGTGTTCACTTCTCTGACTGTAACGGATTCAATGTGGTTTGATTTTTCCAGCCCGCTGCCGCCGATAATAGCAATTTTAGCCATTATGCTTTTCTCCTTTTTGCTTACAATGCATGCATTGCTCTTCTTTTGCTTCCTGACATAAAAAAATGAGTTGAGACTGCAAATGTGCAATACTCATGCCATATATTAAAATACCTTCTTCGTGTCCGCGCATAACAATAGCTGCTTCTGTCGGATTTTGTCTGACAAGAGCCCCTATTGATTCAGCCATTTGGGGCGTGCCATAGGCAATATCTTCAGGAGTTGATAACGCATTTCTTTCTTTGAGAAAATTAAATAGCATACTATTGTGAATATGTAAAACATAATTCGCAAGGGTGCTGTTTTGATAGACGCTTGCATGGGACATGGTTTCAGAACTGGCAGGAAGCGGTCCCATGCTGTGAACCGTATTTTTGGCAATGTCTACGCTGTTTACAAGGGTATAGCCTGTCATGCCGAGTTCTCTTGCCCCGCCGGTGGCACTTGCCGTGATAATAAAATTATCTTTATAGCGAAAGGAAAGATTGCCAAAGCCAATACCGTTTTCATATATGCCAATAAAGTTTTGGTCGTAAACCTTGGTTCTAAAACTGTCGACTTCCTGAAAAAGAGAAAATAAATTTTTTGTGACCGGAAGTTCTTGGCTGTTCCATTCGGCATTTGTGTGCTCGCAATGGAATTTTATATAGCCGTCATGGGGAAATTTTTGGTCATTATTTTGTGTAATCATTGGATATATTGTTTTGCTTCCGGATAAAGGGTGAGAATGGCTTTTTCATTGGCTTCTGCAATGCCCCGTTCGGTAATCAGCCCTGTAATTAAGGTATGCGGAGTAACATCAAAGGCAAAATTCAATCCCTTTGTTTTTTCAGGGCAAATGCGTACTTCCTGTACTTGCTTTTGTCCTTTTTCATCATAATAATAGCCGGTTATATATTCTGTTTCGCGGGCATTTCGCTCTTCAATTTCAATTTCTTTGACACCGTCATATAAGGAAAAATCAAAAGTTGAAGAAGGCAGGGCAACGTAAAAAGGAATGTTGTCGGCATGAGCCGCAAGAGCTTTTAAATAGGTGCCAATTTTATTGGCGGCATCGCCGTTTCTGGTAACTCTGTCAGCACCTACAATGACCATATCCACCATTTTGTGCTGCATTAAATGTCCGCCCGCATTATCTGCAATCAGCGTATGGGGAACATTGTGTTCGGAGAGTTCAAAGGCTGTCAGGCTTGCGCCCTGATTACGGGGACGCGTTTCGTCAACATACACATGCACGGGAATACCCGCATTAAACGCTGTATACACAGGAGACAGGGCAGAGCCGTAATCCGTAAAGGCAAGCCAGCCGGCATTGCAGTGGGTAAGAATATTGACGGGCTGTCCGTTTTTCTTTTGGGCAATTTCTTCAATGAGTTTTTTGCCGTGTTCGCCGATGCGTTTACAAAAATCAATATCTTCGTTTGCTAAATTGAGAGCTTCTGTGCGAAGTTTGGGCAAAGCGTCATTAAAGGAAAAATTTTTCCAGATTTTTGCCTGGCGTTCCAAGGCATAGGATAAATTTTTTGCCGTGGGGCGGGTTTTCAAAAGCTTGTCACATTCTTCCTGCATATATTCCTGCCAGTCTTTTTGTCCGGGAAAATTTTTTGCAAGAAGATAGACCCCATAGCCGGCGGTAACGCCAATCAGCCCTGCTCCGCGCACCTGCATGGAAGAAATGGCAGTGCAGACATCTTCATTCGTTTTGAGGGTAACAATTTTAAACTCTGCCGGGAGTTTGGTTTGGTCGATAATTTGCAGTTCATCATCAGCCGTTAACCAAATTGTTGTGTATTGTTTATTGTGAATTCGCATATTATTTGAAAACAAGCTGGTATTTTCTGCTGTGAATTCTGTATAATAAAGAAGAGGATACAGCCAGTTTTAAATCAAAAACAATTCGTGTTTTATCTTTTTGGGCATTGGAGCGAATATCTTTAACCATGCGGTTGCTGATGATCTGAGGAAGTTTCAAAACCCAATAGCCGTCAATATCCACAACAACACGGTCAGGATTATTTAAGCGAAAAGTCTTGGGTTTAATCGGTTTGTCACCTTCAAAAACCAAGCCAACCTGATTGCCGTCCATCATGAGTTCGGCATAAACAATAGTATTGGTATTTTTTTTAGGTTCTAAAACAGTTCGTGTTTTTAATGAATCTGCAACAAAAGGCACGGGGAGTTTATCCTGCAAAGCAGGTTTTGGTTCAGAAAGTTTTTTCTCCTGCACAGAGGCTGCCCCTTTATCTTTAATAACAGCAGCTTGTTCCTGTGCTGTACTTTCCGCTTTATTTACAGTATTGACAACATTGGCAGGAGCTTGTGTGTTTTGTGCCATTGGTAAATTTGCTGTTGTATTTTCTGTATTTTTTGTTTCTTCCTGTTCAGCCGGCGGAGTGGTGATAGCCTGAGCATTTTCCTGAGCGGTGAAAACAAGCGCTTCGGCAGAAGGCGTTTTTTGTTCTGTGTTTTGGGCTGTTAATTGAGATGCATCCTGTTCTTCCAGTGCGGCTTCCTGTTTTTGCGGAGTTTGGCTTGGCTCTGTAAAAACATAGGCAATGCAGACGGCAAAAATAGCAAAAACAAGACCAGTTGCCAGATATATCATATTTTTTTTGTTCATTTTCATAACCCTCATTATTCTTACAAAATATTATCTGTTGTTTGCCTTACGGCGTATACACTCTTTTATCACATATGACAAGCGTTTGGCAGGAGCCAAATCTTCTTCCAGTTCAAGGGCTTTGTCAATAAATTCATTAGCTTCGTCATAGCGGTTTAATTCATAATAGAGACGGGCAACATTAAAAAATGCATGGCTGTCGTCAGGGCTTAGTTTTGTGCATTTGGTGGAAGACTGCAAAGCTAAATCTACCAGATTGATTTTACGGAGTTTAATTGCAAAATCGGTAAACATGTGTTTGTGAGCAGGTTCATATTTTAACTGTTTATTAATAATGTCCATAAAGTGACGTTTTGCAAGATTTTTTTTGCCTGAATTCCAATGGGTCATGCTTACTTGAAATTCCGCGCGTATGGACATATCCAGTTTTAATGCCTTTTGCGAAAACGTCAGTTGTTCTTCACTGTCTTTTGGCGCTAAAAGTGCTTCACTGGTTTGGGTAATTTTATCTATTTCCCCGGTTTCTTTGGCTTTTGTGTCATTGCCCTTTGCTGCATTCTTTTCAAGGGGGACAGTGAGCGGTGGTATTTCGATTTCCTGCGTATCCGGGGTAATTTCTTTTTCAGCAGGAGCAGGAGCTTCAGAAGTTTTTTCCGGAGCTTTTTCAGAAATTTTTTCTTGTGGAATGTCTGTGCCTTTTATTTGTGTGACAGCATTTGATTTATCTGCTTTTTCAGATAGTTGGGCAGTGTCTGTTTTTTCCCCGTTGTGCTGCGTCCGGATAATGCCTGCTTCTTTTGCTTTGTCAGCATTGGCAGTTTCGGCTTTTTGCGGATCAGGTAAATTTTTTGAAGTGTCCGGAGTTTGGGTTGTCTGGGTGATTTGGACGGTTTGCGTCAGCTGAATTGTTTTATTGGGTTTAGCGGACGGAGCAGGCTGTTCGCTATTATCTTTAATTGTTTTTTCAGGCTGTGGTTTATGAATATTTTCAGTGGAGATTTTAAATTGTGAATTGCTGTTTTTCTTTTGTTCCGCTTTCTTTGTATCACCCTGGACAGAATTTAATCCAAAATCGTCAACTTTTGTTTTTTGCGGAGCGTCAGGATTGAGATTAAAGCCAAATTCATTGGTTGCTTTTTTGGCAGAAAGTGTATTTTTAGGGGCATTTTCACTCTTTTTTTGCAATGGTTCAGGCTTATTGGCACTTAATTGAATGAAATATTCCCCTGTTTTCTTGGCAGTGTCTTGACTGTTTTTTGCAGAAGAAACAAGGGTACTGTCTTTTGGCGGTACACTTTTATTGCTCTCTGATTTGAGCGAGAGCATAGTTTTTTTGGTCGCCTTATTTAAAGGGACATTGTTTACCTGTCTGAAATTAACGCCGAAAAATGTAGGGGATATCTTATATTTTTCAAACGTAGGTTTATTATTTTCATCAAGTTTTTGAATAAGATAGACATTCTCTTTTTCGTTAAGGTACACATTCCAGAGCGCAGGCTCGTTGGAAATATTGTCCTTATCCTGAGGCGAACGCCCGGAATAGACGTTGATAAACTGAAAATCGCTCATAGGCTGCCTTTTTAGAAAATGCCGTAAACTTTTTCTGTGTCAAGATTGACGTCAATTCTTGTAAATGCAGGGTTTGAGCCTGTTCCCGGCATAAGGCTGATATCGCCTGTGACAGGCACAACAAAACCTGCCCCGCCATAATAGCGGACATCACGAATTTTGAGTGTCCAGTCTTTTGGCACACCTTTAATTTTTGGATTATCAGTAAGAGAAAGACTGGTTTTTACCATGCAAAGTCCCAGTTCTTTTCTTTCATATTCTTTTTCCAGCTGGATAATTTTTTCTTTGGCAGCCGGCGCAATATCAACACTGCCTGCACCGTAAACTTTTTTCGCCACTTTATCAATGCGGTCTAAAACAGGCGTATCCCAGTCATAAAGAGGGGTAAATGTTTTTTCGTCTTCACAGGCATCAATAACAGCATCAGCAAATTCAAGTGCACCGTCACCGCCCTCTGCCCAGTGATTGGAAACAACAACGCGGACACCGTCATTTTCGCATAATTCCTTGATTTTAGCGATTTCTGCGGGGGTATCTGCTATAAAAGCATTGATGCAGACAACAGGCTTAATGCCGGATTGTTTTACAATATTAATATGGTGAAGAAGATTTTGTGTGCCTTTTTCAACATACCCGACATTTTCATATTTATATTCTTCGGGCATGGGGCGGCCTGTAACAAATTCAGGTGCTCCGCCGTGGCTTTTGAGCGCGCGGACCGTTGCCACAATAACAACCGCATCAGGAGTCAGACCGCTGAAATGGCATTTTAAATTCCACATTTTTTCATAGCCGATATCAGCGCCGAAGCCTGATTCTGTAATGTGATAATCATTGAGTTTGAGGGAAACTTTATCCGCAATAATGGAATTTTGTCCGATAGAAATATTGGCAAAAGGTCCGGCATGTACAAATACGGGCTGTCCTTCAAGGCTTTGGATAACATTAGGCTTTATGGCATCCACAAGCCATGCTGTCATAGCGCCGTCAACCTGTAAATCATGTGTTGTGACAGGCATGCCGTATTTATCATAAGCAACAATAATTTTTCCAATGCGGGTGCGCATGTCCCTTAAATCATTGCATATAGCTAAAATTCCCATAATTTCGGACGCAACGGAAATATCAAAATGGGATTCCATGGTAAAGCCGTCTTTGACGCCGCCGAGCCCAATAATAATATTACGCAGTGACTGGCAGCAAAAATCAATAACAAAACCAATGCTGACACGTTTGGGGTCAATATTGAGACGAGCTTTTTTGCTCAGGCGAAGCAGGGTTTCATCATCATAGTTGCGTTCATGCTGCATACGGGCAGTGAGGGCTGTCATGGCAAGATTGTGGGCATTGGTTACAGCGTTAATATCGCCTGTAAATCCAAGGGAATATTGAGTTAAAGGAATACATTGAGAAAGTCCGCCGCCGGCAGCGGAACCTTTTGTTCCCATGGTAGGACCGCCGGAGGGCTGGCGAATGGCAGCGGCAACTTTTTTGCCCCGTTTGCCAAGACCCTGCAAAAGCCCGATAGTAGATGTTGATTTGCCTTCGCCAAGGGGAGTAGGCGTAATAGAGGTAACAGTTATATATTTACCGTTTGGCGTATCTTTATGGCGTTCAAGGACACTTTTATAATCAACTTTTCCCATATAGTGACCATAGGGCAAAAGTTCATCTTCGGTGAGTCCGAGTTTTTTCCCGATTTCAGAAATTTTGAGCATGTTTTTTTCAAAATGTTCAGCAATTTCCCAGTCAGCCATTTGAGTAGGATTGAGAGTATTCATAGCATCCCCTTAAATTTTCGTTGACAAATAATATAGCATAAACTTAAAGAATAATCTAGCTTGTTCAAAGATAAAATTTTGGATAAAATAATACAATATTTTTTTATAATAAATTGCTTTGTTATAGAAAGAGGTTGATAATCAATCACCTATAAAACATATCTTCTTGTTTTTCTGAAAGAAAAACAAGCATTGTGGGGTATGGGGGAGCGGCAGCCGTTAGCGAGTTTACGAGCTTTAAAGAAAATTTTATAATTATATTTTGTAGTTATAAAATCAACCTGATACTGGAACAAAGCATAATAAATATGATTTAATTTAATGGATTTATGGTGAAAAAGAGCTTTTTTTTATCGGCATTTTTTGTGTTGTGTTTTGCGGCGGCTTTTGTTTTTGAAAGTCAGGAACAATGTGTTTTTGCCGCTGAAAAAATAACAGAAAATACTCAGACAGAAATTTCTTTGCCAAATGAGCATGAGCAGGAAATAAAAGATAGCGGCAATGATACGCAGGCACAAAATACTGATGAAAATAAAACAGTTATTCCATATAGTTACCAATTTGAATTTGCAGAAAATACTGATGAAATTTTACCTGAAACAAAAAAAGCCATGCTTTCTCTTGTGGTTAAAAACAGTCAGCTGGAATTTTTGAAAAATCAAGTCATAGAAAATGAATTTGCGCTGATACGGCGTATTAATAATGATATCGGCATTGCGGAAGAGGTTCTGAAATCCTATGGGTACTATTCCGGATATGCAAAATATATTCTTCAAGATGCTGAAAATAAAAAGCATGTTATTATAACTCTTTATCCTGAAGAACAATATAAAATTGATACCATTGCCATTAAATATACGCACAGCACGGCATTGCCGAAATATTTTTTAACCTATGAAAATAAAAGAGAAAGTATTTTTAAGAAATACACTCCTTATGTTGTGCCTGAATTTGCCCATGAAGTGAAAGTGGATACTCCCTATGCCATTGCAGAAAATATTCTTGCGGCAGTTGATGATTTGCCCCGTCCGCTTCGCAATAACGGCTATCCCAATGCAAAAGTTGCGTCCTCTGCCTACAGCATCGATAAAGAAAACAAAGAGCTGAAAGGAACTGTTTTTATAAATCAGGGGCTGCCGGCAATTTTGGGAGATGTGCATTTAAAGGGGAATACAGAAGTTTCTTCAGATTATATTTTGAAGCTTTGCCCATGGCAGGAAGGGGCTGTGTGGGATGATCGCTATTTGTTGAAATATCGGGAAAATTTGCAAAAAACAGGTTTATTTGAAAGTGTGCAGCTTGAATATGACAATAAAATATACCGCGAATATAACCGCAAATATCGGGCAGAGCGAAAAGAAGAAAATAATAAGGATATTGTGCTTGAGCCTGTGAACTTGCCGGTTTTGCTGAATGTCAAAGAGGGCAAAAAGAAAAGTATTGGCGGATCTGCCTTTTATTCCACAGATGAGGGACCGGGGGCGGAGCTTTCATGGGAGCACAGGAATATTTTTGGCAATGGGGAAATTTTGCAGTTATCTATGCCATTAAAAGATGATGCTTTATTTTTGGCTGCAAATTTCAAAAAACCTGCGTTTGGGTTTAAAGAACAAAATTTGATTGTTCGTTCACGCATTGGTTATGAAAAAACAGATGCGTATAATCAAAAATTTGCTGAGTTTGGTTTTGGTATTGAGCGTGAAATTCATGAAAAGTGGCGGCTGGAAAGTTTACTTAACTTTGACCATATTATTCCTAAAAAATGGCAGGGAGAAAGTTATTCTTCCATTGCTTTTGCAAATACACTGAAATATGATGACCGCAATTCTAAACTTAACCCCACAGAGGGCTTTATTTCTTCTTTCAAACTCATGCCGATACAGGGTTTTTCCCATGTGGAATTTACTGCCCTTGTCAGCGAATTTGATACATCTGTGTATCTGCCTTTGGGCGATAAAACCGTTTTAGCACTGCGCGGTGCTGTGGGGACTATGTTTGGAGGGGATACGTCTATTCCTCGTTCAAAACGTTTTTTCCTTGGCGGAGGCGGCAGTATCCGCGGCTTTGAATATCAGGAAATTGGCAGACATGACAGGAATGACGACCCTTACGGAGGCATTTCCTATATGTTATTTAACAGCGAAGTGCGGCAGAATATTACCAAAGAACTTGCTGTGGTGGGATTTGTTGACGGCGGTATGGTTTATGAAGATGTTACGCCGGATTTTTCTGAGAAAATGGCAATAGGTGCAGGTGTGGGGCTTCGCTATAATACGCCTATCGGACCTGTGCGTTTTGATATTGCCGTGCCGCTCACTGATGCGTATGAAAATGAAGTGAAAAAAGAAATTACGGATTATCAGCTCTACATAAGTATTGGGCAGGCTTTTTAATGGCAGGTATTTTATGGATAATTCACGCATAAAAAAATATATACGCAGGACGTTTAAATATATTGGCATTTTTTTCGGCAGTATTTTTATTTTTCTGCTGTTTGCCTTTCTTTGTATTCGTTTTCAATTTGTGGAAAATGCCATAAAAAATTATGCGCTGGGCTTTTTGAATAAAGAGCTTGAGGCCTATAATCTTCAGGTTTCCGTTGAGGATTTGGATTTAAATCTGCCTGTTTCCGTGCGTTTGCGAAATATTACCGTCAATGATGATAAAGGCGAATTTTTACATGCAGAAGCTTTGAGCTTAAACAGCCGTTTGCTGGCGTTATTCCGCTATCAGGTGGCTATCCCCGGTATTGATCTCAAGTATCTTACTTTGCAGCGCATGCCGACTGTCACAATCCCCCCTGCGCCGGAACAGGAAGAAAAAAAAGAAGAGCTGACCGCAAAAGAACAATTTGAGCAAATTCATGCTCTTTTATTTCATAAATACATGCCTTCTATCCTCGTCAGCAATATTTCTTTTGAACATATGACGATTAATCCTTTGGCGCTGAACAGCATCAAACATGCGGAAAAAATTGAAGAACGCTTCTTTGACAGTCCCCTTGTTTTGGACGCAAAATTTTCCGCAAGCATTGAAAAGGAACTTTGCCGTTTCAATGGAAAACTGACAGCAGCGTATCAAAATAATGCTGCTGAAATGGAAAGTTTATTTGATATTTTTCCTAATCAAACCATGCGTTTTTCTTTGGATTATAAAGATGAAAAAGGCGTTTTGATTGAACTTGGCAAAACTATGGCAAATCTGCCTTCTTCATCACAGGCACATGCCATGCTTTCAACAAAGTTTGTGGGCACATTTTCTGAATTTGAAATTGATGCCAATCTGCAAGCGTTTGATGATATCTATTTAAAAGATACCGCAAACTTTTCAGCCCATTATAGTCCAAAACCTTTTAAAGGAAATATTAATTTTTCTGCCAGACCTTTTTTGGCTGATGTGCTGAATAATGCCGATATTACAGCAAAAATTGATTTAGATACCTTTTCTGTTTCTGACAGTGGTGAGCGCTTGGAAAAAATGGAAATTGTGAACGAGGAAACAGGCGAGATTACCACAATTGATCCCAATATGCCCTTTGAGCAGGCTGTGGCAGTGAATGGGGAAGCTCCCAATAAAAATGTGAGCTTTGTCTATGATATTAATTTCAGGAATATGGAATTTGTCAGTCCCATGCTCAAGGAATTGCTGGGCAGTGAACAGCAGATTACCGGGCAGTTTGACGTGCAGTTTTTTGTCAGACAACTGCCTCGTTTCTTTGCAAAAAATGTGAATTTCCTGGCAAAAAGCATTAGCTCTAAAACAAATATTGCCATTTCACGGGAAGTTTTTGTCCATTCAGATTTTAATATCAACAATTTTTCCTTTTTGAATACTGAGAAGCAAACAACAAAAGGGAATATGACGGGGATTTTGAATATTGCCGGCAATATTGAAAATCCGCAAATTATTTTTCAAGCCAATATTCCGGAGCTTGTGACAACGGAATATGCCGGCACAGAGGATAAAAATAACAATAACAACGGCAAAGAATTAACCTTGGAAAAGCTGAAATTTATTTTGAAAAGCAAAGGATTTGAAAAGCCGGTTGATGTTATTCCTTTGGATATGGAGAAAATGCGCGCGCTGTATGAAAAACATCAATATGCCGCGTCCATTCAAAGAATGCGGGAATTGTTTTACAGTGCGGTGAATTATCCTGTAAAATTGGCACTTAATTTTAATGCTGATTATATGGACGAGCATAGTTTTTTGAATGCTGATATCCGCCTGAGTCCAAAGGTGCTGGGCATTGGAGAAAATGAGAATAAATTTATTGAACTCTCAAAAGTCCATGCCAATATTTTTGGGGCAAGTCTAGACGGGAATATGTATATTGATTTGCCGGAAAGCATAGAAGAAGAGTATGCCGTAAAGGGCAAACTGCAGGGAAAAATGCCTGATGCTTCTGCGCTTGAAAATGCCTTTTTCCTGCCTTTGCAAATTAATAATTTATCCTATTCGGCGGAATTTAATGTGACGCCGCAAAAGGGGCAGCAAGTGCGCGTTTCCATGAATGCGGATAATGGGGCGTACGATTTGTATAACTGGACGAAATTTAACGCAAAAATACATGCTGATGATGTATGGAAAAGTACATTTGTTGATAATTCCATACAGTTTGCTTCGTTAGAGCTTGGTGACCTTGGCACGGTAAAAGATGTTTCTTTAACCCTGAAAGGCTTACTGACCAAAATGCTTTTGCATGCTTCTTTTAAAGGCGATGCGGTTTTTGATACCAAGGCAGCGCTTTCTACAAATTTTGAAAATCTTTCCGGGACATTATCGCATTTCAATTTTGAATATCCCTATAAAAAAACAAAAATTCGCCTGCAAAAACCGGTTAATTTTTTGTTTTCACCTGCCAATATGAATGTACAGGATTTGCAGCTGGCAATTGCCCCCAAAGGGGAATTGCGCCTTGGCGGACAGCTTGCACAAAATACTATGAATTTGAACGGCAAAATGAGCCATATTGATTTATCCTTTCTGCCGCTGGATTTAAAGGGGATACTCAGTTCTTCCTTTGCCATTTCCGGAACGCCTCGCTCTCCTAAAGGAAATATTGAACTTTTATTGAAAGATTTTCAGACATTAGTCAGCCCTAAAGTCTCATTTGCCTTGAAAGGAAACATTATTCAGGCAGCGCAGGAATATAAATTAAGTTTAGCATTGAATATGCTTGAAAAAGAAAAATACGGCGTGGAAAAAGCTCATGTAACTCTGCAAATTCCTTTACAATATACGCCGCTGCTTTCTGTTTCAAAAACACGTCCTGTGCAGGGACAGTTTGCCTATAAAGGAAGTTTGAAAACGCTTTGG
Organism: uncultured Mailhella sp.; assembly: GCA_948482415.1. GTDB lineage: Bacteria > Desulfobacterota > Desulfovibrionia > Desulfovibrionales > Desulfovibrionaceae > Taurinivorans. The sequence goes on along the minus strand of CAOMFZ010000033.1, from coordinate 1,361 downwards.
AGTTATGTTCCTCTTGACGGGCGCAGTTTAGAGGGGCAGCTTGATTTAAACGGCAATATTTCCGGAACGCTTGAGCGCCTTGACATCAATTATACGGCAAAATCTTTGCAGGCAAAATATGAAGATTTAATCCTTGGCATTATGCTGACGGATTTGAATTTTGAAAGTGTGCTGAAAAAAGGGCATGGCACTGTCAAGCTTTCTGCCAAAGACGGACGTGAAGGCACCATTGCGTTAAACGGCAGTTTCGATGTGCCCTTTTTATATCACGGGCGGTATCAGCCAGCCTTTATCAAAAAGAATGCGGAACAAAACAGGCAAGCCTATGAAAGACAAGTCCGCAATGCCAAAAGTTCTGCGCTTATCATGGATTTAAAAACAGAGCTGTCCAATTTTAATCCTTTTTACCGCAATGATTTCTTTATTGTTTTGTCCGGTTTTGTGACAGCAGAGGAAATGGTTGAAAATCCGAAAATTGCGGGTGATATCAGTATTGATAATGCAGAAGTGCATTTGGAAAATATCCGCTACAGTTCTATTCCAGCCCTTAATATTGTGGAAGATTCTTCGGTTCGCATACGCAAAAAACGGGCAGGTTCCCGCGGTAATTTAGGTATTGATATCCATATCCCAAGACAGGTGGGCGTCTATGCTCCCGGCATTGAAACGCTGTGGAAAGGGGATATGTCCGTTTTGGGAAAAATACAGGAACCTGCCATAAAGGGAACGCTCAGAGCTTTCAAGGGGCAAATGAAAATCCTCAACAGCGAGCTCAAACTCGATAAAGGGGAAATTATTTTTGACGGCTCCACGCCCATTGCGCCCATTGTGGATTTGAAGCTGGCGCACAGCGGCAAGGGTGTGCAGTCTTATGTCACGCTCAAGGGTCTGGCATTTCACCCGGAAATTGAGATCAGCAGTAATCCCTATTTGCCTTCTGATGAAGTACTTGCCCATATTTTATTTGCCCGCTCCATGACAGAATTGAGCGATTTTGAAAAAATCCGTCTGGCGGCAGTGCTCACCAGTTTAATGGGCTTTGACGTCAGCCGTGGTATTACAGGCACAACAAAGAATTTATTTGGTCTGGATGTGGTTTCCATTGACAATAAGCAAAGCGCAGGCGGTGAAGAAGAAATCAGCGTGGAACTTGGCAAGTATTTGCGCAATAATGTCTATGTGGGCTTGGAACAGGAAGTTAATTCACAGGATACTGCCGGCGTTTTGAAATATGAAGTCAATGAACATCTTTCCGCGGGAACAAAAGTCGGTACGGAAGACAGTTCCATAGGCTTTCAATGGAAATATGATTATTAGAGCATTTTCGGTAAATCTTGAGAATTTTTATGCAGGGGACAAAC
>CAOMFZ010000032.1 GCA_948482415.1 uncultured Mailhella sp. | reverse complement strand
AGTCCTGATTTTGCTCATCAAAAACTTGAGGAAGTCCGCCCCAGCCAACATATTTTACAAGAATCGCCTGCTCTTCTTTGGTTGCGGACGCCGCTTTTTCTTTTCGTAAATGATAAAGAACTCTAAGAGCATTAATATTGTTCCGGTACTTTTGTTTTGGAGTTCCAACTCCTATGTTATCACTTTCGGTGATAACATAGTTTGTTAAAGTTCTGTTTTTATCCCCATCATTTCCAATGCTTCCCAGTGGTTCAGTCCGCTGTCTATCAAATCCCAATATCTGCTCGTTTCCATCGCTTCGGTCTCCTGTTCCACTTGTCCTGCGAACCTGTTGAACAGTTCTCCTCTGTTCCGAGGCTGTTCCATTTCTTTCAATTTCTCCGGACTGTTCAGCGCCCATCTGTCCAGGATTTTCAGGGCTGTTGTTGATGAGAAGTTTGGCATCATCCAATCCAGCCAGTTGAAAACTTCTCTGTCCATTACTTTCATTGCTATTTGTCCGGCTGCCATTTGTCTGTCTAACATATTCATTCTCCTTATTGGTTACAGGTTGATCACTTCCAAGCATACGCCTTGTGTATGCTTCTTCCTTTTCACATTCCTGCCTCAGGTTTTCGATACATTCAGGTATCAATTCCAAAAGGCTGAACTGCCTTTGTGCAGATTTTTTCTTTGCCATACAAAATCCTTAATTTGAAGTTATAGGAAAAGTGGAAAAAGGTCAATAACCTTTTTACAAAATGTTATTTTTACTTTTTACAGACCTTTTTCCACAAGTAAATTCGTGCAAATATTTTTTTGTAAAAAGGTATACCTTTTTACAAAAAATCAGGTTGGTTAATAATGAGGGGAAACTACGATATAATGAATTGAAAATTGTCTTATTAAACAAATAAACGCTGCTCCAATAAAAATGGGCAGTAGAAAATTGAGCAATGCTCTTTCTATTATCGATTAAAAGACAAGGAAATGTTTTTACAAAAATAAGAATAGGTAAAAACTGCAAAAAAAATAAGCAAAAAATTAACGATAACTCAGTATATTAAATTGTAAAAATTATGACAAGGAAATTTTATCTATTGCTTTCTTGATTAACTTTGTTTATAGTTTATAAAAGAGGAATAAATGAAACTTGATTTAAAAATATTTCTTGAATTTATAAGAAATTTCGGAGCAAATCTTGCGGTAGCAAGTTTTGTTCTTGCAATTTTTGAAAAAATTAATTTAGGTTTTTTAGTTGGTTCAATCTTTTTTTGTATTGGATTTATTGCTTGTTTTAGAAAGAAAAAAGGAGATAACTAATGTTTGGTTGGTATTTTATGTTAGCTTTTGGAATAATTTTATTATTAGTAACAGGTTATATTGTTTTTTATAAGCTTCCTCACGAAGAAAATAAGAAATAAATAAATTAAGCCCCAAATTTGGGGCTTTAATTTTATGCTTGTAAAATTTCTAACCGTTTATTGATTAGTTCTTTGGCAACATTAAGCAATTCCTCATTACGTTTAAAATTTTCCATTTTTATAAGATTATTGATGTATGCCAAATCAATAATAATTTTTCTTTCAAAAATAATGTTTCTTTGCTCGTCAAAAATGCAAAATTTTACGGTTTCATGCGTGTCTCCTTCTATTGTTTCAATCTTGTAATGAATAAAACTAAAAACATATGACTGCGGATTTTCTGCAAATGAAACAAGATATTGTCCGTCTTTTGAAAATTTTACATTTTTCTTCTTTAATACATCATATAAAGGTGTCTCTGTATTTATATACCGTCCTTTTAATGAAAAATCTCGACACATATTGGCAAAAACATAAGGAAAATTTGTTTTATTAAAGTAATAGAACAAATAACCAGTATTTTCGTTGCCATTTCCTAAAAAAGAAATAAGCATTTCTTTGGCTAAGTTATTACTTATCCTTATTCCGCTTTCTTTTTTTAACAAATAGATAACTTTATCATAATTATCTCTTAATGCTTCCAATGCTTCTATAGTGGAATTATCAATTCCATCTTTTATCAGTTCATCATAGTTATTATACCCTCTTGCGTGAGAAGCGTATGGACAAAAATTATATTTTTGATTATCAAACGGAGCAAAGTCAGTGATGTCTTTTCCTGTATGTCTCCCATACGGTTTAGGAGAGTTCTCATTTCTATTATACAATGCACAAAGCTGAATTGGGTTATCGCAAGCAGGGCATAATGCATAACAAGTATTATTAACAAAATAGGGTTCATCAAAACCGGGATCTTTTTGATAATTTTCAATTGATATTTTATAAATCCTATCAGAATTCTTTGTCTTATAACAATCCATAATGTTACTCCCTTTTTACCATGTAAAATTCATTTAAAATTTGTACTTTCCATTCACTGGGCAATTTTGGTACATACCCTTCTTTTTCAGCAACAAGAAGCAGCTGCAAAACTGTTGATAACCCCATTGAAAATTCATGATACTTGTCTTTTAACGCAAAGACAAGAGGCTCATCACAGTTTGGGCATTGATTTTCTGTCGCTTTATTTTGATATGCTGCACGATTTTCAAATATTTCTTTTTGTTCTGAGTTCATAACTTACTCCTTATTATTCTGCCTTAATGATATATTTTACTACAACCGCTGGTGGTTGAACTGTATTTGATCTGCCATAAATGGCATTAGACCATGATGCATTAAATGTTAAATTATAAGAACCTTGGTCGTCATCCCCTGCTTTACCATGATTTTTATATTTACCTGTTCTAATTGCTCCATTCCCCCATGTTCGACCAGGGTCTACAGTTCCAGTACCAAAAAAATAATTTAAGTAACCTGTAATATTTGGTAATCCTGCTTCCAATCTATCTCCGACTTTTGTAGTAGTATCCGTACCTTGTAAAAATCTACCGTTATAATTGGGTGTATTTTGCATGAGTTTATGCAATTCAGGATACAATACCTCATTTACTTTCTGCCCATTACATTCCAGCCAGCCATCAGGGATAACTTCCTTTGTCCATATAATCACTGTACCAACAGGTACGGAATTGTCCGCCGCACTGACAATAACCGGCTGTGGGTCAAAGCTCGTTGCGTCCAGCAAATTAAAATTTGCAGCCTGAGCCTGCCCAATGAATAAAAGGCAGCTAACCAAAATTGAATAAATGAATTTCATAAAACACTCCCAAAAGTTGCGTCACGATAACTCCAAATGTAAAAAATGGAATTAAAGCCACTTTCTTTTTTTTAGAAATTAAACAAAACAAAAATCCCAAACAAAAGCCAAAACATAAACTTAGATACAGCTCATTAAAACCTAAAAAAGCCCCTATCATAGCACAGACAAGTACATCACCGAAGCCAATTCCCTCAATCTTTTTTATTTTCAATATGGCAAAATAAATGGCAAAAAGGACAGCAAATCCAAAACATAACCCAATAAAGGCGTTATTGAAATTACCTGCAAAATAATTGCAGATAAGCCCAATAATACAGCCTGTTATCGGAATTATATTATAAATCATTTGCTCTTTATAATCCTGCCAGGATAAAACAATTAAAAAGAATAATAAAACAGCCAAAATCATTTTATTTTCCTTTGAGATTTTTAACTACTTTGGCAGCATAATATTTGCCGCGTGTAGGATTTCTATGAACCGGAGTATGATAGCTTGCGACAGCTTTCCAATTCAGCCCGTGCTTATTGATTTCATTTTTGAGGATAAAAGCGCCGATAATAATGTTATTCTGCGGTTCAATGGCAGTTTCAAGTGAAATACCGTATTTCCTCAGCCACCAAACATTTATTTGCATAATTCCTACATCAAAACTTTTCCGCTCATTATAAGCCTTTTTAGCTATTATAAGAGCTTCTTGTTTTGATTTTGGAAAATAGCCTTTTCCCTGCACATTGACTGCCCATGGATTAAGGCTCGTTTCCGTTTTGGCAATGGCAACAAGCAGCTGCGGTGCAATATCATAATGCTTGCCGGCAAATATAAAATCGTCAAGCATGGTTTTTGCACCTGCCATATTTGGAGTTAAAACAGTCAAAATCAATAATAATAAAACTACGATGTTTCTTCTGAAATAGCTTTTCCGCATAATGTCACCACGGTCATTTTGTTATAATCAGGCGCCGGATAAATCCACTCTTCTTTTTTATTCAAAACTCGAAGGTGGATTTGCCATTTTGTATCGTCAACATCCGTCGCCCAGGACTGAACAGCCGCTAAATGCACAGCTTCTTCCCCTGAACTCACAATGCTTGGCGATACAAATATATAGGGCTGCGTATTTGTTCCTGCCGGACACATTGGCTTGTCAATATAATCGCCGTCACTGGCAATAGTCGCATTCTTCATCATAATGCTGTTGCCAGTATCGCTTACCGTCACAGCTTCGCCGTTTCGGCAAATGTACAAGCCCTCGTCTTCGTCATAAAACAGCCTGTTTTCGTTTTCCGTGTCATCACATAAAAACTCATCATAATTATGTGACACAAGCTTGATACTTCTCAAATTGTTTATATCGTGGTCAGTCATATCCAAGTTTGTCTGCATGGCATTAAGTTCAGGCTCGCCCGGAACTGCCACACGGTATAAAAAATCAAGCCCAAGTTCGGAACTTCCAAAAGTCGCCAATGCAGCCAAATGCCCCGCACCAGGGCTTGGGATACCTGATTTATTCAAATCAAATTCCCACATGCCATAACTGCCTATAATACTATTTGTTGACTGATTGGGTAACTGCCCGCTCGGCACAAAACCACCTGCACCACCTAAAAAAGTGGCAGTACTTGGAATAACGGTATTTACAAAAGTATTGTCATAATTTCTTCCGCTGCTGTCGGTAAGCACTATCCCTTGCAGTTCCTTGTCCTTTGGCTGGCGGATATAGATTTTATAATCCTGATACCAGACGTTGCGTTCCGCAAAACCGTCAGGCAGTAAATCATCATCTTTCAAATCCTTGATAGTGACAGTTTCGCCTTTGGTTGCCGTGCATTTTTGCAGTAATTCCGCATGGTGAAGTTTTATATATTCACCTGCTGCAAGATTAACCTGCTTCAAGTGATCCGCCGCGCTGCGTTTTTTGAGATAGGTCAATCCCTCATTAATTTGTGCCGCAATCGTCGGAACTAACATCAATAAAACAAGGATACCAAGCATTGCGCTGCCCAAGCCGTATGCATTCGATTTTTTCATTCCGTAATCTCCAAAATGCTGACCAAATCGCCCTCATCAATGAAACCGGGCAATACAGTCGGCGGTGTTGCATAGTGCGGATAAAAAAGACCGTTCTTTTTTGAACCCACACTATGGGAATACATGGTTTGTTTTTGTGCCTGCGCTGTTTCTTCCTTTGTGGCTTTACCGTAAATATATAAGACATCGCCCTGGATTTGGGCTTTCCAGTTTTGATTGACAAATCCGCTCGGAAATTCAATATCTTTGTCTTGAATAACTCCAGTAACAGAATTATTACCAAAAACGTAATCCATGACATTTTTACGGTAGACAAGGAAATTCAAAGCCTTTACTTCTGCCGAAGTATCCGCTTCTTTAAAATCCTTTGGCGAATAAATGGAAAGCAGCATAACGGCAATTGCCAAAAACAAAAACATTTTCATAAAATTACCTTGCTTCGTATTTCAATGTGTTTTTCCCAGCGTTGCAGAGATTAATCACTTCAGCTGGTGAAGAATCTTCAGAAAGAATTGAGTTATTAATTGACAAACTTATCCAGTTATTAACCTGATTGCCTGCAAGCCGTCCGCATTCTTCATCGGGAATATTGGTAATTTCAATAAAAAAGCTGCTTTCGTCATCGGAGGAATACAGAGTTACTGTTCCGCCCCAGGCATTAACAAGATTAGAACCCTTTATAAGCGTTTTGGGAACAGCTCCGCCTTTTATGGCGATTTCATTGGTTAAATCACCATATCCTGTTGAACCTGTGTATAAGGATGAAACCTTGCTTGAAAGTTGAATTATTTCTGATTGAAACTGCAAAATGTTACTGCTTGTACGTGTTGAATAAAATATTGCAACACCAGTGGCAATAATAAAAACACCTGCTAACACACCGAGCATTATACCGCTTATTCCTTCAATTATAAAAGCATTGCTCTTCTTTGTTAAATTTTTCTTCACAAAATTTTTCATATTAAATTCCTCCCAAGGAAGCTGAAATTTCTTTATAAGCAAAAATAATGCTTATAATTATTACGGTTATTAAAATCAGACATATTGTCTGCACAATTTTAGCCTGTTCTGTAAGTTTCTGTTCGCCCTGCTTTATCCAGTCCTCGGATATTTTATACAGTTTGTCCTCGAACTCAGGCAGTTCTGCGTACGTTTTTAAATCGTTGATTAGCTCTTCATCGGGAAACCCGGTATCCGCTAACAACAGTGCGTCCCCGAATTTCTTTTTCCCGAAGTTCTCAAGAATTTTGTTTATTCTGTCTTTCAAATAGGGAGTAGAAATATCTGAACTTGCCATATCATGCAGAATATCAACCTGCTGCTTTCCTGCTTTCATCATACTGGAAAACGTAAAAAGCCAGGTTGATCCCACAATCATGCGATAAATGGAAAACGGCGGGAATTTATCAAGAAACGTCCTGTATTCTCCTGTGTAGTTTGGAAAACTATAGAAAATAAAGGCTACTCCAAAAGCAAAGAATATTCCAAAAACCGCTCCATAAACAGAACCCAAAAAGCTTGAAACAATGTATAAAAGATAGCCAAAACCCTGCCACTCAGCAGGATTAGCAATCCCCTCAAAGCTTGGAATTAATACAAACGCCGCCAAAAGCAATATTATGATAAGCAATGCAAATAAAAAGCTTGGATACGCAAGGGCTGATTTTATGGCTTTTTTAATGGTAACTTTTGCATTAATAATGCGTTCAGCCAGTTCAAACCCCTCATAGAGTTTTCCGCCGCTTTCGCAGCTTTCAATGAGCATAAGCTCATCGTATGGAACATATTGTTTTAATGCCCCTGCCAGTCCTTGTCCCTGGTACTCTTCATAAATGTCCTTGAAAATGGCAGACAATACCGCATTTTTTTTGTATTGCTTTGCTAAATTTTGAAAAATGATAAGCAAAGGAACGCCATATTTTAATTGCATGGCAATCCTTGACCAAATCTTTTTACGCAGAGCGTTATTGAAAGCTAATCGAATTAAAAGACTTTTCATCGGCTCACCTCGCAGTCAAGCGGCAAGCCTAATCTGTCTTCCGTAATAAACGGATCAGCTTTGCCCTCTTTGATGTATTTCAAGGCGTGCTGAATATGTGTTATTCCTCCTTTTTCATGAAGCCAGTATTCTTTGGCTTTGGCTATTTTATTCTGCCGAATTAGGTTTAAAAAATTAGCGTCAGTGGCAATAACTTCAGCGGCTATTTTCTGCCCTTTGATGCCTGTAAAATTGCAATGTTCACAGCCGTCGCCCTTAACCCGTACTTCATCATCTTCAGTATGCAATGCACGGCTGATTTTTTTAGCCATATTCTCATCATAGGTATCAATCACATCATGCAGCCGTTTACTGCAATGCGGGCATAATTGCGGAATAAGGCGCTGATATTCAAGCCCGGCAAGCACGCTTGGCTCGCAAATATGGTCCAAGGCATTTACCATGCCTTTTTCCCCTAAAATGGTTGCCATACGCAAAATAATGGAAATTGCGTCGCTGGCGTGAATTGTCGCCCATATGCTGTGTCCGGAAAGAGCAACGTTAATCCCTGCGGCTATAGCTTCGGCATAACGCATTTCACCGATTAAAAGACAGTCAGGGTCTGAACGCATTGCTCCTGCAATGGCTTGAATATAGGCTTGCTCACGGCTTTCCACGCTTTTGGTATCAACGGCAATCTGATCAACTCCCTCAAGGTGGAATTCCGGAGGGTCTTCAACACTCATAAAAGCTTTTTGCTCATTTTGTTCCCGCATACATTCAAGTATATGCTTGAGAGCCGTTGACTTGCCGTGTCCCGTTGGTCCTGAAATAATGTTAAGCCCTGTCCTGGTTGTTAAATATTTTATTGCTTCAATTTGACTGTCAAGAAAACCGAGTTTTGCCAAACGTTCTTCCAAAGAGCCTGTCGCTTTAATAATGTCATATAACAGCCTGGCATATAAGCAGGAGCCAATGCCTTCAGGACTGTCCTTTTTTTCTGTCGGTTCAATATGCACGCGTGAAGAGTGCATGCCTTTGGGCAGGTAATTGTCATTAATAATACGGGCGTCCTGGCGTATGCGGTAACTGAAACTTGTATCGCCGTTTCCAGCCATGGTGCTGTATATGGTACGAATAAGCTCACGCACACGGTATGCTTCAACGATTTTATAATCTTTAAGCATACCGTCTATTCTGAAACGGATAAGCCCGTAAGTCCCCATGTCCTTTATGTGAATATCGCTGGCTTGCTGCTTGAATGCTTCCTGCCAGACATTTATGGCAAAATTTTGTATCTCGTTGCTGATTTCAAAAGAAGACAAGGTATTATGGCTGAATTTATCGCTGAATATTGTAGGCTGATAAAACTCAAAACCCGATACAACTTTTTGCGCCAATAAATCATTATACACTTCCAAAACAACAGGCTCTGCTTTAATAGCAGAAGAAATGCAAAGCTTGTTATCGGATATGGCAAGTCCGCTGCGCAAGTGGTCAGGAATTAGCTCAACAACATCAAAAGCCTTAGTTTTATTAAAAAACATAATTACAACTCCAGTGTTTTATTGCCAAGCAAAACTCTGTCACGGAATATTTGTACTTTTAATCCGTTCCAAATTTGTCCGTTGGTTACGGTATCCACTTTGCCCTTGTATTTGATTTTTGCTTTCAATGTATTGTTGTTGCTGTAAATAGCAATGACTTTGGAACTTCTGCTGTCACTGCCGCTATCGGTAACGGCGGTATCTTTTTCATCAGCACTTTGCCCTGGTACTTCGAGTTTATCTATAAGCTGTTTTGCCGTCAGTTCGCTTGGAGTTTGAACAACAGGCGTCAGCAGCTGGTTGAGTTTTTGGCTTTGTTCCTGGATTTGCACCTGCAAGTTCAAGTCTTCTAAAACACCGCGCTGGGCAGTGATAGAGCCAAGTGTCGGGATTTCATTTGCAGACACATTTGCTGCAAATAATCCCATACATAATATTATGAATAGAAATTTATTGAACATATAAATCTCCTTTAACAGACCATTGCCCGTTATTATATTCAATAGATTGAACCGATAAACTGGGAATAGAATTTAATACCTGAAATAATGAATCACTGATAATCAGACTTGAGGGAACGGATTTCCATTCAAATTTCGCCTTTAAAAAAGGTGCCTGAATGGAAAATTTCAGTTCCTTAAATTCTTTGACGTCCTTTTTATCAAAAGTAAGCGTCAAGTTCGCCCCCATGTTCTGCGTCAGCTGGTACATAAGCTTTGTGGCTTCTTCCTGATGAAGGAGCTGTGTATGCAGTACACCGCTTTGCACAAGTTTTATTTCAGCTATTTCATGCTTGGCAGTCACTTCCTGCGGCTTTGTCAGTTCGCCGTTAAAAGGCAGATTGATAAAACTTGCCTGTTTTTCATGCTTCCAATAGGAAGTTATTTCCTTTGGAGTACATACGCCTTTTTCCAACGCCCAGCCAAATTCATTGACTGGTAATGAAAACAAAACAGGCTTGCAGACGTTGTACACGTCTAATGGGTAGTTGTTCTTTTTCCAGTTCATTGGAAAATACTTTTGACTATTCTGCCGAATATCCGCAATTTTATTTTCCATGGACTGTTTGGAAAAAAGCGCAGCTTCCTGTAACTGTTCCAGGCTCCGAATATCCAAATAACGCATTAAACCGAATGTTAAGCCAATAAAAACAAGGAAAACAGCAATAACAGCTTTCAGCTGCTTGCTTTGTTTTTTGCTTCGGTACAACGGGTGGATTTTGCTGTTATTAAAAAACTTTTTTGTTTTTAATTGCTTTGACAGAAAATCCACGCTTTCCTCAGCCGTATCAAAAAATATCGGTTCTATGCCTTTTGCGGAAAAATTTTTAATGGTTTCAATAGTTTTCTGTAACTCTTCCTGAGAATGACAGACAAAATCGCCAAGTCCCAGGATATTTTCCTTGTCTTTCGCAAAAAGCCAGTAAATCTCCTTGTTTTCCATTGCGTCAACAAGTTTGAAAACGCCGAAAAACGGCTCAGGAAAATCCATTGCAGTGGCTAAACATGACGCATTTAAAAACTGTTCGTTTTTATCCGTCAGCGCAGTACCGAACTGTTGTTTGCCATTTAACGTAATGACATCAAAATATTCCGTGCTGCTTTGCGGTATCTGCTTTTTTGAGCTGATACTGTGCCAGGAAAAACCGACGGCATAAAGCTTTTTATTGATAAGGACAAGTCTGTTCATATATCCGCCCCCTCGAGTGAAACGGTTATGATCAGAATTGATTTGCTGTCATTGGCGGATTTTCCGCCAAATAAAAAGCCGCCTTTTGTGCTGTTGGATTTTGTTTCCTGCGCATAGCCCGCAAGCACAAGCGTCTGACCCATTTTCATACGCATACGCTGTGAAAAGGAGCGGTTGCTTGTTTGCGGCAAATCAACGGTTATGTCGTTTGTGGAAAACCGCTGCATTTCATCAAGACTGGACAAATGCACGTTATACTGGAGTATGACTTCCCGCCGTTCCAAAATATGCGGCGTAACCGTCATACTGAAACCAGTCGTCACTTCACCCGGAATAATATCCGTTGTCTGCCCATAATCCGTGGTTTCTGTTGACATGCTGGCTAAGTATGAATTTTTGCTAACTGCCAAAGCGGGAAGCGGCTGATTGCTCATCACAATACCGCTTGCGCTTGTTACCTGGCTTGCATTGCCAAATTCACGCAAAGCGCTCAGTGTGGCGTTGCTGCCTTTGAGTTTTCCGGAAACAATGCTTGCGGTAATGTTATTGCTTAAGTTGGAAACATTGCCTGCAATAACGCTTAAATCCGCATTTTCAAAAAGAGCATTGAGATTGAAACCTGCTTCGCTGTCATCATTTAATTCCAGGGAATACACTTGCACGTTAATTGCAACCTGCCGTGACATCTTTTTATTGATTTCATCAACATAGCTGTCCACAAGTTTTATCTTGTCGGCGCTGTCACGGACGGTAATAGTGCCTGCTCCCTGATTGGCTGTAACTGTGCCTGTTGAAGATAATAATCCTCTTACTTCCTCAACAATTTCCTTATAGGTATCATACTGATAGCTGGTCTTGATTGTCTGGGCAGTATCGGCGGAACTGTCGCCTGTTGATACGCTTTGCCCCAAACCGCTGCTTGAGGAATTGTTGTCGCTTTTATTTTTATTGGTAAGCGTGTTTTGATAGCTGTTTGTTCCTGGTATTGCCATAATGGTATAGGTTTTGCTTATTACCTTTGAAAAGGTCACTGTATTATCGGCGAACGTCCAGCCATAGCCTGTAGTTGTTGAAATACTGTCAAGCAAACCTTTTAGCGTGCCGTCATAAAAAATACGGTATTTTTGCGTATCAAAGCCGTCTACCTGAAAACTCATCTGCGGAAACAGCATTTCTATGCTTTGGGCAATTTCTGAAATTGTCCCGCGCTGAGAAAGAAGCGCCTTTTTATCAAAAAGCGGGCTTCTTATGTCAAGTTCCCGAACAGTGGATCCTAAATAGGGTGTATCAAAAACCTGTACGGTTTTTGACTTGGCAATGTCTTCATATTCCTTTACTTGCTTATCTATGCTATGGAGCGGAACAGAACAAGCGCTTAACAATAGAAAAGAGAATATACATAATAATTTTTTCATATTATTCACCTATCACTTCAACAACCTTGTTCTGTTTATAAATGCTCACTCGAAGCCCGTTGTTTTTCCGTGGCAGAGAGTTGAATATTTGCTCAACAACTTTGATAAAATCGCCTGAGAACGTTGCGTCAGCATTCAAATCAAGGTCATAATTGGCTTGCCAAATAAGTTTCCAGCTTTCGCCCTTTGCCCATTCGTCAAGCTGGTTCATTAAAGAACCGGGACGAAGTACCCAAACTTTTGCCTGGGACAGCATTGGCTTTGCCGGCAGTATTGGAGTTATTGCTTTTGTTTCTGCTTTAATTTCTGATAAAGCCGTTTGTGCTGGTGCTTGCTGTTTTAATTGCGGAGCAGGTTTTGCCTGAGTGTGTACTTGCTGCTTCGGTACTTGCTGGCTTTCTTCAATTTCTTCAGCTTTTGTTGCTGGAGCAGAAGCAAGTGAAGCAGCAGTACCAGGAACAACAAAAGAACTTGCCCCCAGTGTCCGCACAACTCCAATGTGCTTGCCGTCAGAAAGTTCCAGGCGCAAATATGCTCTTTTCTTGTCGATAAAATCAAACGTGTAGCTAAGGGCAGTGCCGTCGGTTTTGCCGTTTACGGTAAAACCGTTGCGGATTAAAAATGTGCTGATGTTATCCGCAAATTTTTCATTTTTGCCGGGAAGTAAAATTAAATTCACTTCCTGGGGCTTTTCATAACTCCTTGCCAGTTTCGCAGCTGCATCATAGGCAAAATATTCAGCGTCAATGGGAAATTTTTTTGACACGTTGTCGTAACTGAACTCACGGGCAATGCCCGTTAAGGGCATTGCTGTGAGCATTATTAAGAGGAGTAATAATGCTTTTTTCATCATATTATTTTCTCTTAGCTTTTATGGTTGTTTTTTTGTTTGTTGGAGCGTTTTCAAAGTTCGGCGTGCCGTCGTCCTTTGCCCAATATTTTGCCGTGCATTTCGGATACCCGCTGCACGCAAACCAAATTCCGCCTTTGGCAGTCGGACGGGCAACAAGCATTTTTCCGCATTTCGGACAAGTAAATTCAGTCGGACGACCTGTATTTTCCTTTTTCTCATGTTCAACAGGCACGCCGTCTTTATTGTCATAATTCATTCCGCATTCTTTATTGGAACACGCAAAGAAATCATACGGCTTTCCGTCTTTCTGGCTTGTTCCCGTTCTATGTACGAGTTTTGCACCGCATTTCAGACAAGTATGTTCCGTCATTTCAAAACTGCGTTCTACGGGCTTGCCGTCCACATTATTAAACGTGGCTTCACAGCTTTCATTTTCACACACAAAAAAGTCATAAGGCTTTTTCGTGTCTTTATTTGTGCCTTTTAAATGTTTCAGCGGTGAACCGCACTTAGGGCAGGGAATTGCGGATTTTGCTTCATATTTTGCAACTTCTTCGGAAAGGGTCGTATGCACCTTTGCAACCAAGTCCAAATATGTGCTTTTATTTTCTGCAATGTTGTCCAGTTCTTCTTCCATATTTTTGGTATATTCCAAATTCACGAATAAAAAACTGCCAAGCATTGCGTCAAAAAGCTTTTCGCCAAGGGCAGTTGCGGAAAGTTTATGCTTATCGTCTTCCTTGATATATTCCCTGTCGAGAATATTGGACATAATGCCTGCATAGGTTGCCGGTCGTCCTATGCCTTCCTTTTCAAGGTCACGGATAAGACTTGCCTGCGTATAACGGCTTGGGGCTTTGGTTTTGTGTTCGGTAATTTCCAGTTTTTGAGCAGTTACCTGGCTGCCGATTTTCAATACCGGGATATTGTTAGTTGGTTCTGTGTCTGTTTCATCAGCCTGGTCTTCCGCAAAAATAACTTTCCAGCCCTGTTCGGTAAGCGTGCTTCCTTTTGCGTCAAAAAAGACTTCTTTTTCTTCCATTAACGCTTTAAGTTTCGCTTCCCGTACCGCAAATACAGCGTCTTTTAAAACGCAAGCCAAAGCTCTGTCACGGATCAGCTTATACAGCTGCCGTTCCTTGTCGCCCGCTTCAATATCATACACAGTTATATCCGTGGGACGTATCGCTTCGTGTGCTTCCTGGGAATTTTCCTTGCTTTTCCAGGTTCTTTTTTGGTCGGCAACAGGCAGATTTTCATTCAAGGCAAAGGATTTTATTTCCTCGTATGCTTCATCGGACAGATTAGGGCTGTCCGTACGCATATAAGTTATAAGTCCTGCTTCATACAAAGTTTGAGCTAATGCCATTGTTTCCTTTGGAGTAAACTTTAACGCATTGCTTGCTGCCTGCTGGAGGGTGGAAGTGGTAAACGGCGCCGGAGGAGCAACTTTTTTATTGCTTTCTTCAAAAGCGGCAATATCAAAAGTACGGATACCGGTAATTTTTTCAGCAATACTTTTGTCAAGGATATACTCTTGACCAGCTGCTAAAAAATTCTCCGTATTCCATTTTGCCGTCCAGCCGTCCTGTACGTTTTTCACATATTCAAACGTGGCTTTTACTCCATAATGCTGTGTTGTTTTGAAAGAGCGTATTGCACGCTCTCTTTCGACAACAAGCCGAACAGCAGGGCTTTGCACGCGTCCTGCGCTTACTGTTTGACCAATGGCATTGGATAACGGCATGGAAGTGCCGTATCCGCAAAATCTGTCCAGCACTCTTCGCGCTTCCTGCGCTTTTACAAGCGCCATATCAATTTTGCGTGCATTGTTTATTCCTGCCATTACTTCCTTTGGAGTAATGGACGTGTATGTTACACGTTTATAATTGGTCAATTTAAGTTCATCAGCCAAATGCCAGGCAATAGCTTCTCCCTCACGGTCAGGGTCAGTTGCCAAATATATTTCATCTGCTTTTGCAGCAGCTTCTTTCAGTTTGGCAATAGTTTTTACGCCCCTTTCTGTAGCCACATAATGGGGTTCAAAATCAGGAGCTTCAACGCCCATACCATTGACGGGCAGGTCACGGATATGTCCGTAACTTGCCTGCACATCCCAGCCGTCGCCGAGAATATGTTTCAGCTTTTCAATCTTTCCTGGTGATTCAACGATTAATAATTTCATAATATTGTCCTTATCTTGCTAATTGAGCGGTTTTCTTTTTGGATTGAGTTTTATTTTGTGCAATATTCTGCGTCAGCTTTTTCGCCTGGCTTACTTGTTTACTTACTGCTTCAAGCCCTTCTGCTTTATGCAAATCATTAAAGTCTGTAAGCTTTTGGGCTTGTTCTTCCTTGCTGAACTGCGGAACAGCAAGCTTTGCGCCGACTGCCAACGCTGCATTTTTAGCTTTTTCAAGCCCGACATTGTTATCCCTGTACTGGTCGTTGTCCGCACAGATAGTGATTTCAATGCCCTTGTATTTTTCAGCTAATGCTTTGGAAACGCTTTCAATATTTCCTGCGTCAAAGGCTACGGCAACGGGAAGTTTCGTTGCTTCGTGCAGGCTTGCGCCTGTGGCGAACCCCTCACAAACAAGCACTTTTGTGGCATTTTTTACGTCATCGGAAAGCAAGGTAAAGTTTCCTTTCTTTTCAATGCCTGTAAGAAAATGCTTTGAACCGTCCTGGTTGATAAACTGCACACCTCGTATTTCACCTTCAATATTATGAAGAGGAATTACAAGCTGTCCATAATCGTTTTGCTTGGCAACATGCGGCAGAACGCCTTTTTTACCCAAATAAGAATCTTCGCTGTGGATATTCTGTGCCGTTACTTCTTTGGCTTCCGTATAAATTTTTTCTGCCCGTTTAGCAGCGTTGTCATAACCGATTTGTCTTTTTGCTTCCCGTTCCTGCAGTTTCTGAGCGTGTTCCGCACGCTGCTTTGCTTTTTCTTCTTCGGTTAATTGCATGCCTGAAGAGATAAACTTGCTTTTTTCACCGGTCACATAATTTTGTGACCAGCCGGCTAGAACGCCGTCTAAATATGCGCAATACGCGCCGTCTTTACCGCCTGGCTTGCCGATAAGCGGTACTCTGTGAATCTGTCCGTCCATAATCGGAGCGTCCACATCAAGCCCGTTGGCTCGGCAATGTTCGGCAAATTCGATTTCAGGGCTGACAGCTTCCTGTTTTGCAGGAATAATGGTGTTTTCATCAACAAGCCAGTCCTTGAATTGATTGAGGTCTGCAGA
>CAOMFZ010000031.1 GCA_948482415.1 uncultured Mailhella sp. | reverse complement strand
ATACGGACGGTGATGTGGCAGGTGCGCTGATGGTTGCAGATCCTCGCGGCGGCATTGACGTGATGATGGGTACCGGCGGAACGCCTGAAGGTGTTATTGCTGCCTGCGCACTGAAGGGTGTTGGCGGTCAGCTTTTAGGCCGTCTTGATCCGCAGTCCATGGTAGAAAAAGAAGCCATTGAAAAAGCCGGCGTTGATATGCGTGAAATTCTTTCTATTGAACGCTTTGTGAAATCTGATGACGCTTTCTTTGCTGCTACCGGTATTTCCGGCGGTTCTTTCCTGAACGGCGTAGAATTTGTGGGCGGCGGCGCTGTGACCCATTCTCTTGTTATTCGCGCAAAAACCGGTACTATTCGTTACATTGAATCTCACCATAACTGGAACAGATTGATGAAATTCAGTGCAGTTGACTATTCATAGGTGATAAAATGAGTATAGCAATATTATTTCCTGGTCAGGGTTCTCAAAAATTCGGCATGGGCAAACGCTTGTTTGAAAAAAGTCCTGAAGCCAGAGACCTGTGGCTTAAGGCTGAAAAAATCAGCGGAGTGCCTTTGCGTGAGATTTACTGGGAAAGCAACGACAACGCGCTTATGGCAAATACCCGCAATTTACAGCCTGCAATTACGGTTGTGAACTTGGCTTTGTGGATGTATATAAAAGAATATATCAAGCCGACGTGTACTGCCGGGCATAGCCTTGGTGAATTCAGCTCTCTTGCTGCGGCAAAAGTACTCAGCGTTGATGATGTCTTGAAAGCTGTTTCTCTTCGCGGTCAGCTTATGGCTGACGCTGATCCGGAAGGCATTGGCTCCATGTATGCGGTTTTGCGCCTGAATGCAGAACAAGTGGAAAATCTTTGCAAAGAAGTGTCTGAACGTTCCGGAAAACTGGTGCGTCTCGCCAATAGAAATACTCCCGGGCAGTTTGCGATCAGCGGACATAAACAGGCTCTTGAAGAAGTTGTGGAAAAAGCGCAGGATTTGGGCGGCAAATGTATTCCTCTTGCAGTCAGCGGAGCATTCCATACGCCGCTTATGGCTGATGCGTCCAATGAATTTGCAAAATATTTGAACACCCTTGATTTCCATGATGCAGAATTTCCTGTGTACTGCAATATCAACGGAGAACCTTTGACGGAAGCGGAAAAACTCCGCTCTGCCATGAAAAAGCAAATGACTTCTTCTGTGTATTGGATTGAAATTATTTGCAATCAATATGAACATGGCGTGCGCAAATGGTTTGAATTTGGTCCTCAAGGCATTTTAACCCGTATGATGCGTCAAATCATCAAGGTCAATGAGGGCGCAGACAGCTGCTTTGAAACTATTCATATTCCAAACCTTGAAGAAGCAGATAATTATATCAGTAATAACAGCTAATTTTCTGCTGTAAATTATTTTATGAAAAAATCAGTCTAACAGGCTGATTTTTTTTTATTTAAAATTGTTTGCTTTAACTTGTCTTATATATGTATATCCGTTATATTTTTTAATTGACCAGCTTGATTTTGGAGGCTTGAATATGAAAGCTTGGAAAAAAATTGTTTTCCTTACTTTTTTGATGATATGTATGAGCAGTACTTTTGCCTTTGCAAAAAATACTGTTGAAAATATTCGTTATTTACTTGAACAAACTGCCTACAATGAACAAACAGAAAATGAAATAATCCGAATAGTGCAGGGAAAGGATCCCGTGTATTTGTATTTTTCTGCTGATGAGCAAATTTGTAAAGAAAAATATGGCAAAAAAGCCTTTGAAATTTGCAATCGCAGTTTTCAAAATATTTTGCCCGGCACTGAACAAATAAAAATCACGCCGCAGATTGAGGGAAAATGGGAATGGGCTTCTGATACTTCTCTTGTTTTTTATCCGGCTGAAGAATGGCAGGCAAATACAAAATATGCTGTGGAATTTGGCGAAAATGCTTTACCCGCGTTAACAGTGATTACTAAACCTGTCACTTTTACTACGCAGGCTTTGCTCCCTGAAATAAGCGGTGATTTTAAATTTGACCCCGAACATATTGAAACCATGATGATTACAGGTTCCGTTTCTTTCAATTATACGATGAAAGAAGAAAATGTAAAATCCAAGTTTCGTGTTGTGCCGGCTCATGCCAATACCGTGAGTCTTGGGCAGCTTGAAACCAATTTACATAATAATATCTTATACTTTTCTCTGCCTGTGCTGAAAGTAAGCGATAAGGCAGAAGAGGTGAAAATTGAGCTTCCTGCCGGTCTTCAGGCTGAAAACGGCGGAAAGTCAGCCCCAATGTTGGAATATATGATAAAAGTTCCCCCAAAGAATGAAATATTCAAGGTGGTTGGCTGTGAAGCAGGCATTGAAAATTTACCCAATCTTTCTGCAAAGCAAAATATCATTGTAGAATTTAGTCTGCCTGTTTTGGCAAAGCAATTTAATACTGAAAATATGCAGGCAGTGCTTTTGCCAAGGGATAAAGTGCAGGTAAAGGGCGAGGATAAAAATAATCCGCCGTATACATGGTGGTCATTTGCTGAAATTACACCTGATGTTTTGAATAAATCTGAGCCTTTGAAACTGAACATTATGAATAATACCGACGATGCGGCGCGTTTTCTTATGCTTGCCCCTGATACGGATATTGAAGCAGAGAGATGTGCTTTAGTCACTTTTTCTGCACCAGTCCAAGGTCCGGATGGTTTTGTGATTGATAATAATATCAGTCTATTAGTGCAGTTTCAAGCTTTGGACAGTACTGTAAAGATTATGCAAAAAGGTTCATTGCTTTCATTGCATGGAGATAAAAAACTCTCTCTTTATGCGCGCAATGCGGATAAACTCCATTATACAGTACGCCAAATTCGTCCGGAATTTATTAATTCCTATGTGCCGCTGCTGCGTCAGGCGCAATACGATGAAGTGTACGGCTATCAGCTTGATTCCATGAGTATTGTCCATGAGGGGGATTTGCCTTTGGTTTTTGTCAATGAGGGAAAAGCTCAGTTTAGTTCTTTGGATTTATCACCCTTTGTGAAAAATGATAAGGGCTTTTTCCATGTGACGGTGACCGCGCAGAAAGGTGATGTGACTGTTGCCAGTGATGCGCGTTTTATCATGCTCAGCGATCTTGGGCTGATTGTGAAAACTGATGAGAGTGAAGAACATGTCAAAGCGTATCTTATGTCTTTGCCAACAGGCAAGCCCATTGGCGGGGCAGCGATTGAAGTTTTAGGCGCTAATGGCATTGCTCTTTTCAGCGGAAAAACTGACAGAAACGGAGTAGTTTCTCTGCCGTCTTTGCAGGGCTTTGAGCGGGAAAAACAAGTGACCGCCATTGTGGCAAGCTATAAAGATGATATGGCAGTTTTGCCCTATCCGGATTATCAGTTTGCCCTGCGTCCGCAAAATAAAATCAATACCTCCGGAAAAATCTTTTCTGAAAAGAGTCTGAACGGTTTTATTTTTAATCAGCGCGATATATATAGAGCAGGGGAAACAGCGTATTTTGGTTTTATTTTAAAACAAGGAGATTTTGACAAAACTGCGCTGGAAAATGTGCCGCTTTCCGGAACAGTCTATGCCGGCAACGGGCAAATTATCAGCAAGCAAAAAATAAGCTTGTCCCGTGAGGGCATGGGCGAGTTTTCCTGTAAACTTCCTGATAATGCTGTGAGCGGCGTCTATAATTTCCAAATTGAAAAGGCGGATAATTCTGCGCTGTTGGTTTCAAAGGATTTTCATGTCATGGATTTCACGCCTGATACTATAAAAGCGCAGATCAGCAATTCTTTAGAAAGCAAGAAATACTGGTACAGCAAGAAAGATTTGCAGGACCTTGTTTATACTGTCAGTGTGCAGAATTTATTTGGTTCGCCTGCTATTAATAATACTGTCAATGCCAAACTTATTGCAAATCCAATGCGCTTTAGCTTTGATAATGAATACAAGACATTTAAATTTTATGATGCAGGCAAGGCAGATAAAACCAATGTGCAGGTACTTGGCAAGGTTGTGACCGACGCAGAGGGAAAAGCCCGGATTAAGCTTGATACCAATGCCATAACTGATGAAAGTTTAGCTTTGACCCTGCAGGCAGAAGTGCAGGATGCACAAGGCGGTTCCGGTATTATTGTGAAAGACGTGCTGAGTGTTTCTCCGCTTGCGGCTGTTGTGGGGTATAAAACACAAAGCAATTTGGATTTCTTGACCCAAAATGAAAAGGCAAATCTTGAAATTATTGCTTTGGACGCTCTTGCAAAACCCTGTGCCATGGGTGAACTTGCCGCAGAGCTTTATGAATCGGAGCTTGTCAAAAGCCTGGTAAAAGTGGACGGAAAGTATCAATATACCAAGGTTCGCCGTGAAAAATTGATTTCTGAAACAAAAATTGAGCTTGGCGCAAAAGTTTTGAATTTGAGCCTTGATACAACAAGTGTGGGCGATAAACTTCTTGTCTTAAAAGATAAAAAGGGCGTAACGCGGCTGCAGGTTCGTTATACTGTGGCGGGTGACAGCCAAGTCCAATTTAATGAATATAAGGCTGCGGCATTACAGGCAATAATTGATACAAAAGAATATAAGGCAGGGGAAAATATTAAAATAGCGCTGAAAGCTCCGTATGAGGGAATGGGGCTTATTACCCTTGAACGGGATAAGGTATATGCAGAAAAATGGTTTAAAGCAAAGAGGGGTGACGATGTCCAATATATTGAAATTCCAAAAGATTTAGAGGGAAAAGCCTATCTTAATGTTTTGTATTTCAGAAATATTGATGACAGGGAAATTTTTGTTGAGCCCTGCGCCAGTGTTGTTTTGCCCTTTACCGTGGATATTTCCAAACGCAGGCTTGATGTGCAGGTAACTGTCGGCAATGGTGAAAAGAATTTTGTTGCTCGTCCCGGACAGGATCTTGAAGTATCAGTACAAACAAATGAGCCGGCTAAAGTACTTGTCTATGCTGTTGATGAGGGCATTACTCAGCTTACCGGTTATCAGTGTCCTGACCCTTTGAAAGAGCTTTTCTTAAATAGAGCGCTGTCTGTGCAGACCTATCAATATTTGGATATGCTTATGCCGGAATTTTCGCTCATGCAAAAAGAATTGGCAAAATTCGGCGGCGGTGTGAGCCTGATGTCTGCAAAAATGGCAAATGCCATGCGTGACGCAGGAGCAAATCCTTTCAAAGTGCGTAATCATAAATCAGCAGTGTATTGGTCCGGGCTTTTAGATGCAGATAAAAAAGGCACGAACGTAAAAATCCCTGTTCCTGACACCTATAACGGCAATCTGCGCATTTTTGCGGTGGCATGTTCCGATACGAAGGTCAATGCCGTGCAAAAAGATGTGTATTGTCAGGCAGAAGTGATTATTCAGCCTCATGTGCCTGCCTTTGTTTCACCTGGTGATGAATTTGAAATGACGCTTTTGCTCACGGATATGCGCAGGGATAAAAGCCGCAAAGAAATGGAACTTTCCCTTGATTTAGGCAATGCCTTTGAAGTGATGGGAGAGAATGTTCCTGCGCTGCCCCTTGAAGAAAATAAGCAAAACCTTGTCAATATCCGCGCGAAAGTAAAGGATGATGCAGATGTTTTAGGCGAAAAATCACTGTTCTTTACTGTACAGGAAAAGAAGAGCGGTCTGAAAGTGACCATGCCGGTATCTGTTTCTGTGCGTCCTGCTTCTGCTCTCTACAGTTCCGCAGAACTTGGCATGCTTACGGAAAAAAATTCTGCCTATGCACATGAAAGTTTGCTGAGCCGTTCTCTGTATCCGCAGTTTGCAGGTGTGACAGCAAGCGTATCTTCTGCTCCGATTCCTTATGTACAGGCACTTTTGCAGCGGGATACCATGTGCTGGTATCCAAGCACCATGCAGCAGACAGCCAAGGCAATGCCTTTGCTTTATTTGCTGGAACACAAAGAATATGCACCGTTTCTCGAAAGTTTTGAAGAAGAGGCTGTCCGCGCACAGATATTGGATTGTATAAAGCTGCTGGAAAGCCGTTATACTTATCGTGATGTCTTTTATCGTTTTGACCATTACGGGGCTTTATCAACCTATGAACTTTCCTTTATTTTAGATTTCCTGACAACAGCACGGGAAAAAGGCATTGCTGTGCCGAGTTATCTTTTTGATAATGTGCTGAACAGTATGCAAAGAATGCTTGTGCAAATGCCTAAGGATTTGAGCGAAGCCAGAGCCCTTGCCTATGGCGCATGGGGGCTCACCAGAAACGGTATTATCACTTCCCAAATCATGGCGAATCTGACCACATGGCTGCAGCAAAATGCTCCGGATTGGGAAAGCGATATTGCGGCGTCCCTTATGGCTGGTTCCATGAAATTGATGATGCAGGATGAGCTTGCGGATATGTTTGTGGCAAAATACAATCCTGACCATGCGGAAAAACAAAAGTATTACACTTGGTTTGACGGACTTTGCGAACGGGCTTTGTATTTTGAAATCATTACCAGACATTTTGCCGATAGACTGGATAATGAAAAAACACAGCAAATTATGCAGGAAATGTACAGCTTATTGCAGGAATATTTTGCACCGGGTTCTGAAGCCTTGGCAATTCGGGCAATTATTGAAAACGGAAGCAGGCAGGAACTGCAAAAGACGAAGGCACAGCTGATGTTCCTTGATGAAAACGGCAAAAATATCACGCAAGGCGTCATTGAAGAGAAAAACGATTACAGCCAAAGCATTAAACTGGAAAATTCTGCACAGATTGAAGCCATAAAACGTGTGCAAATTCAGGCAGACAAGCCGCTTTTCTATCAGGTAAGCGTAACAGGGTATGATAAAAACCGTTTTGCAGAAAAGGAAAAACAGGCTTTTGCCATTATCCGTGAATTTCGTGATGCAGACGGCAATATTGTCAAGGATTTCCACATTGGACAGGAAATTGTGGTGGCAATCAAAGCAAAGTCACAGACAGGCAAGGCAGAGCAAGTAATGATAACCGATATTCTGCCTGCTGCCTTTGAATTTGTAACCGCAAAATCCGGTGAAACGGCAAGTTTTAGAACTTTGCAGGGCAAACGTACTGCCGATAATGAACAGGAAAATGACATGCAGGTTGAATTTGCAGACAGACAGGAAGACAGAGCCTTTTTATTTGCTACCTTGGAAAACCGCGAAACCGTTTTCCGCTATAAAGTGCGTGTAGGCAATAAAGGTAATTTTGTCTTGCCTGATATTACTGCCCAATCTGTGGAAAATGCACTGCTCTATGCCCGCGATTTATCCATACAACATATCAGAATAATTGCAGAATAATCTATGTTAAAACAAACGGGTACAAGCTTTAAAACCAAAAAAAAGCGTATGCTTTTGGTTTTGCTTGTACCTTTTTTTCTTTTTGCTGCCGGCATTGTTCTGAGCGCGAAGCCGGAACTTTATGAAAAGGCGGAGTTTTCCTGGTGTATTCGCGATAGAAACGGGGAACTTCTTTGGCTGAGCCTGAGCGAAGACCAGAAATATCGTTATTTTGTGCCATTAAAACAAATTCCGCAGAATATAATTGAAGCAACTTTACTGTATGAGGACAGGGATTTTTATTCCCACCACGGTGTCAATTTTTTATCCATAGCACGGGCAGCAGCGAGTATGCTTAAGGGCGGACGCCGAATTGGAGCTTCCACTATTACCATGCAGCTGGTGCGGCTTTCTGAACAGGCAAAAACAGATACTGTTTTAAAAAAAATATGGCAGATTTGGCGTGCTTTTGTCTATGAATATCATTATTCCAAAGAGGAAATTTTAGAAGCATACCTGAATTTAGCTCCTTATGGTTCCAATGTGGAAGGAATTGGCGCAGGTGCTTTTGTCTGGTTTCATAAGGAATTATCGGCGCTGAACCTTGCAGAAATTATTGCTCTGGTGACTGTTCCGCAAAATCCGCGTGCAAGAAATCCGCTGAAACAGCCCAATCCAGCCTGGGATAAGGCAAGGGAACGATTATTTTCTGTGTGGGAAAAAGAAAAGCCAAGTCCGTATACTGCATTTTTTGCAAAGCTGCCGCTGACGGTTTTTGCGCCTAAAAATTTACCTTTTCACTGCCCCCATGCCGTACTGGAAATGTATAAAAATCGTCCGCAAAAAAAGGCCTTATTCCCGTCACAGCAGGAAATCAAGACCAGTTTGGATTTGTCCCTGCAAACAGAACTGGAACGGATTTTAGCGGGGTATACTGCGGATAAAAAAGCCTATGGCATTCATAACGGGGCAATGCTGCTGGCAAATTGGCAAACCGGAGAAATTTTGTCTCTGGTGGGTTCAGCTGACTTTTACAATGAAGCAATCAGCGGGCAAATTGACGGAACCAATATTCCCCGTTCCTATGGGTCAACGCTGAAACCTTTTATTTATGGGCTTGCTTTAGAGCAGGGGCTTATCCATTCCAAGAGTATTCTTTTGGATACAGAACGCAATTTTGCAGGCTATGAGCCGGAAAATGCTGACGGACGTTTTGCAGGTCCATTGTACGCGGACGAAGCATTAAAAAACAGCAGAAATATTCCAGCCATTCATCTGGCTGAGCAATTAAAATACCCTGATTTATATGGATTTTTGCAAAAAGCAGGCATTACTTTACCGTATAAAAAAGAGCATTACGGGCTTGCTCTGGTATTAGGCGGGGCAGAGCTTTGTCTGCGTGATCTTGCCGGGTTATATGCCATGCTTGCCAACCGCGGTTTTTATAGAAAGCTCAGTTATTATCCGCAGACTGCTGACAACAGGGAAAAAGAAGAACAGCTTTTGAGTTCCGAAGCAAGCTATATTATATTAAAAATGCTGGAAACAAAATCACCGTATCCCTTTAGTTCTGTGGTTTCTTCATGGAAAACTGGTACTTCCAATGGACAGCGTGACGCCCTCACCGCGGGGATATTTGGTCCCTATGTTTTAGTGGTGTGGATAGGCAATTTTGACGCAAGCCCTAATCCGAATTTTATTGGCGCAAATGTGGCTTTGCCCTTATTTTTTCAAGCAGCAGAAAAATTGCAGCAAATGCAGGGGGGACTTGAGAAGCCATGGTTTACAAAAGATAAGCTCAATGTCAAAGAAATAGATGTTTGCGAGTCAACGGGTGATGTTAATCTTGCTTTATGTGCGGACATGCCCAAGGTGCAGGCATATTTTATTCCCGGTAAATCGCCCATAAAAGATACGGGTGTGCTTCGGAAAATCCTTATCAATAAAGAGACCGGTCTGCGTGAATGTAAAGAAATTGCAGGCGTGACTGAAGAAAAAGTGTATGAGTTCTGGTCCGTTGAATTGCAGCGTTTATTTGCTAAAGCCGGTATTCATAAAAAGCCTGTGCCGCCGTACAGTTTGCAGTGTCTGCATGAAGTTCAGCCCGGTCAGGGGAATGTTCCTAGAATTATTTCGCCTGTAAAAGGAGTTTTATATCAGCAGGATATAAAAAATTCACAGGAAATCTCTCTGCTTGCTGATGTTGACCCTGATGTGCGCCTTGTGCATTGGTTTGTGGATGACGCTTATCTTGGCTATACGGAAAAAAATATTGGTTTGACGTATGTTCCCACAGTTGGCATGCATACGGTCTATGCGGTGGATGAATTTGGCCGCTCCAGCTATTTTTCCTTTAAAGTGGAAAAAGCAAGCTTTTAGAGCATTTCCGGAACTACTTGCAATTTTACAGGGAAAGAACTTTTGAAAAAGTTCTCTCCCTGTACCCTCTCTCAAAACTTTTTAATATAAAAGTGTAGAAAAATAAAAGTTGCAAGATTTACCGGAAACGCTCTATTTCCGAAATACTCTAGATTTTTTCCAGACTTTTTTAATAAAATTTTGTTTAAGTTTTTAAGCATAATAATTACCTGAAATTATGTTAATAATTTATTAAAAGAATGATTAATAATAAGAAAATGTTCCTATAACTATGTAAAAAGATTATGCTTAAAAATTTTTTGCCTGTTTGACTTTTCAAAAAATATGCCTATAAAAAAAGAAGAGATGAAGCAATGAACTTCAGGGAAAACGGTGTAAATCCGTTGCGGACCCCGCCGCTGTGACCCGGACATTTTTTGTGAGATGCCACTGAATTTTTGGGAAGGTGCAAAAAATGGGTGATGGGAAGCCAGAAGACCGATCTCATATATACAGGAAAATCTTTCGAGGAGATAAAGATTTTTCACTCTGCTCCTGTATGTATGTGATCATACAGGTTTTTTTATTTAAAGGGGAATTTCACTTTTTGCAGGTAGATATGGAAAAGCGGATTAGCAGTATTATTAAGCGGGACGGGAAAAAAGAATCTTATAATGAAGCAAAGATTCAGGCGGCTATTTTTAAAGCTGCCAAGGCTGTAGACGGCGTTGACGAAGATATGGCGAGGGTTTTAGCTTATAAGGTGCAGGCGTATATTCTTGAAAATGGCATTGGAGAGCTTGAATTTGCTGATAATTCCATTGAATTTTATAAGGTCAATATTGAAGATGTGCAGGACAGTGTTGAGAAGGTGCTTATTGAAAATCAACACGCAAGAACTGCAAAAGCATATATTTTATACCGCAAAAAAAGAAGTGATGTTCGCGATGCGTCAGGGGCTTTGATGAAGCTCATGAAAGAGCTGACCTTTACTGACAGTAAAAATTGCGAAACAAAACGCGAAAATGCAAATATTGACGGCAATTCCACCATGGGTACCATGCTCAAATACGGCAGTGAAATTGCTAAGGATTTCAATAAAAAATTTCTTATCCGCGAAGAGCATGTCAAAGCCTATGATGAAGGCATTATCCATATTCATGATATGGATTTTTATGCCCTGACTTTGAATTGTCTGCAAATTGACGCGGGCAGACTTCTGGATACCGGCTTTAATACAGGACATGGGGCTTTGCGTTCTCCCGGCAGTATTGGTTCTGCTGCAACACTGGTGTGTATTATTATTCAAAGCAATCAAAATGAAATGTTTGGCGGACAGTCTATACCGACGCTGGATTTTAGTCTTGCGCCGTATGTGGCTTTATCCTATGCCAAAAATATCCTTTTGTATTTAGATGCGCAGTTTGACAATGATGAACTGACAGCTGACGTAAAATCTGCCATTAAGACGTATACCGAAACACATCGGCATTTAATCAATGATGAAGCAAGAGAAGTTTTACTGCATATTTTAGCTGATTTTTCACAGAAATACGGTGTTGAAATTGACGGCGAAAAGGCTCTTGCCTTTGCCTATAAAAAAACTGACAAGGATACCTATCAGGCTATGGAAGCCATGATCCATAATCTTTGCACGCTCAATTCCCGGGCAGGAAGCCAGGTTCCTTTTTCTTCTTTGAATACGGGCATGGATATTTCAGAAGAAGGCAGAATGGTGACGAAAAATCTTTTCCTTGCCACAGAAGCGGGACTTGGCAATGGCGAAACGCCTATTTTCCCTATTTCTATTTTCAGTATGAAAAAGGGCGTCAATCGAAAGGGCGATCCCAACTATGATTTATTCCGTTTGGCATGCCGTTGTTCTGCTAAGCGATTATTCCCTAATTTCAATAACATAGATGCAAGTTTCAACAGCATGTATTATAACGGCAAGCCTGAAACTATTTGCGCGGTTATGGGCTGCCGTACCCGTGTTCTTGGCAATGATTATGACCCCGGCAAGGCAATAACGCCCGGACGCGGCAATTTATCATTTACGACTGTAAACCTGCCTTATCTTGCTTTGCTTGCCCGCGCTGAAAATCCGTCTCTCAAAGGTGAAGCTCTTTTTGAAGCCTTTATGGAGACTGCAAAACAATATATTGAGCTTGTTTTTGCGCAGTTATTGGATAGATTTGAAATTCAGGCAAAACGCACGGCAAGAAATTATCCCTTTCTTATGGGACAGGGCATTTATATTGGCAGTGAAAATTTGCGTCCTGATGATGAAATCCGCGAAGTCATCAAGCACGGCACCTTATCCATTGGTTTTATCGGACTTGCAGAATGTCTGATTGCTCTTTTTGGCAGGCACCACGGAGAAGATGCTGCTATTAATGCGCAGGGCATGCGGATTATTAAATATTTTTATGACGCCTGCAAAGAGGAAACAAAACGTACGGGGCTTAATTTTAGCTTAATTGCCAGCCCTGCTGAGGGCTGTTCCGGGCGTCTGCTGCGTTTAACCCGTGATAGATTTGGAGTTCTTGAAGGCATAACTGACCGTGATTATTTCACAAATTCTTTCCATGTGCCTGTTTATTTCCCTATTCGGGCATGGGATAAAATCCAGATTGAAGCCGGCTATCATAAGTATTGTCTGGCTGGGGCAATCAGCTATATTGAAGTGGCTGAAGATTTATCCCCCAATATTGACGCGTTTGAAGCTATTGTGACAGCAATGGCGGACGCTGATATGGGCTATTTTTCTATCAATCACCCTGTTGACCGCGACCCGGTGTGCGGCTATGTGGGAATTATTGGCGATACCTGCCCCCGTTGCGGACGCCATGACGGAGAGGGCTTGCCTTTATCTGTTTTGAAAAAGGTACAGGGCTATAGTCCTGACCCGAAATATGCCCGTGTTCACGCAACAATACAGGAAGAAAACGATACATTACCTAATAAATAAGGAGCATATACAATGCAGACACAACAAGTAAAAGACGAAATTATTGGGGAAGGCGTGCATTTTTCACGCATTCGCCGTATAACCGGATATTTGGTCGGTGATATGGATAGATGGAATGATGCAAAAAGAGCGGAAGAAGCTGACAGAGTAAAGCATTTTACAAGCCAAGACTGCGTATGCAAGCACTAGATTTGTCTTCCGAAGAATATGAGCTTTTAGAAAATATGTATGTTCGGCTGGCTGGCTACCAGCATGAAAGTGTCGTAGACGGACCGGGAGTGCGAACAACAGTATTTTTTCAGGGCTGTGATTTTCATTGTCCCGGCTGCCATAATGCAATGACGCACGATAAAACGAAAGGCAGACTGGTTACGGCATTATCCGTTTACAAAGAAATATATCAAAGCAAGCTTGCCAGCGGCGTCACTTTTTCCGGCGGTGAGCCCTTTTTACAGGAAGAAGCATTGCTCACGCTTGTAAAAATTTGCAAGGCAAAAGGACGGCATATTATTATTTATACGGGGCATGAAGTGGGTGAACTCTTGACTGTTTGCTCAAAAGAAAAAGCAAAATTGCGCCGTGAAATCCTGCAATATGTTGATATGGTCATCACAGGACGTTTTGTGCAAAAACTGAAAACCTTGGAAAAGCCCTTTGTGGGAAGTGCCAATCAGGAAATCTATGAATTGGCTGTCAATAATCCCTGGAAAGAATAAAAAGTGAAAAAAAGCCCTTGTAAAAGGGCTTTTTTCGTATAGTGCATTTAATATCGTATTTAGAGTATTTCCAATAAATCTTGAGAATTTTGCAGGGGAAAAACTTTTAGTAAAAGTTTCTTCCCCTGCACCCCTTTACAAAACTTTTTAAGCTTTATTATAAATTTATTTGCAATTATTACTGGAAATGTTCTAATTTTTGCTTTTGCGCCAGGATTTTTCTTCACCTTTGCAAAGGCGTTTTATGTTGGCTCTGTGCGTCCAAACAACAGTAGCAAGCATAACAAGGGAAAGCGGTATCCAGTGGCTGCTGTCAAAGAAATAATAACAAAATGGCAGGGTTGTGTACAGGGTTAAGGCTCCAGCTGAAACATAGCCTGTCAGCGCAATGACAATGACGCAGAAAACAACAGCGGTTAAAAGAGGAGGAAATGCTAAGGGAATTAATACTCCAATTCCTGTGGCGACACCTTTTCCGCCGTGAAAGCCTAAAAATGGGGATTTGATATGTCCCATAAATGCTGCAAACGCACAGGCACTGGGCAGCCATTCACAGGCAGTTTGTTTAAAAAGATATGTGCTGAGAAAAACAGGAATTGTGCCTTTTAAAATATCGCAGACAAGTGTCATTACTCCATAGGGAAAGCCGCAAAGCCGTGCAACATTGGTTGTTCCGGGGTTTTTGCTTCCCTCTTTGCGCGGGTCAATGCCTTTAAAGGTTTTTGCAATAACCACGGCAAAGGGAATGGAACCACAGAAAAAACTGATAATAACCCAAAGTATTTCCATGTATTATCCTACCATAATTTTTTATAAAGAAGCTTCTGTTTGAGCATGTTCTGCCGGAGCAGGTTCACCCGTCACAGTTTTTTCGGCTGCAGGTTCCTCCGTTGAATTTTCCGTTGCCGGTTCGGCTGCAGGTTCTGTTTCAGGTGCAGGACTTGGTATTTCTTCTTGTTCAGTTTGTTCTGTCTGCGTATTTTCCTTTGTATTTTCAGTTTGTTTTTGAGCTGCGGTATGGGAATTTATTTCATCACTTGGCTGTAAGTTTGTATCTGGATTTGTGACAGCATTTTTATTTTCATCTGGCAGTAATCCATGAGAATCATTAAGCACTGTTTCATTAGCGGTATCTTCATCGGAACTTTTTTCAAAACCAGGCTTGTGAGAAGAAATGTTCCAATAGGTGAGGATAATATATTGATGTTCAATCCATTGTTTATAGTCAAGAATAGTTGCTTCGTCTTTATACGGCAGCTGTTCAAAATCTTTTTCAGAAATTGCAAGAACGACTTTGTCATTATTGAGCAAAAATTCTGTCAGCGGTTCAACGGAATTGAATTCGGCAATAGTTGCTTTGCTGTATGAATTTTTATTCAGCGCTTCATTGTAATAATAGGTGAAAACATCAGGATAAATATTGTAGCTGGCTGGAATTGCGCCTTCTTCCTGATGGACTTTTGCCATTGCACAGGCATGGTTTTTGGTGCTGAAAACAGTTCCCATTTGAGGCGCAACCAAGAGATTGAGCGGCTGTAAAGTAAGGATGATTCCGATTGTATAAACAAGAAGGGAACCGCCTGCAAATTGACGTTTTATGCCGTACCACAAGAGAATGCCTAAAAGAATGAGGATAGCTCCCATGGTGGTCAGACCAAAATAAGTATTGGTTGTCAGCACGTCAACAAAAGCAGGTATTTCTTTTGGTAAAATCCAAAGATTTGGCAAGTATTCCAGAATATAGCCGTGAAATTCAAGAACGATAAAGAAAATCCCGCATAAACTTGTGAGCAGCGCCAAAAATCCGAAAAAGATTTTACTGCGCAAAGCCCCAAAATTAAGCAGGCTTTTTGCAAATAAAATCGCAAAAAATGGAATAACTGTGACTAAATTGGAAAAGCTCTTATCTTTGAAAAGGGAGAAGGTCACAAGATGGGTAATGATTAAAAGAATGAGCCATGCACCTGCATTATTTTCTTTGCGGCTTTTGAAGGCTTGAGGAATATTTTTAAGCCATGAGCCCCATGACGCAAAAAGAATAATAAATACCCAGGGGAAAAGGGCAAGAGGAAGTCCTGCCAGATAATACCAGTAAGGTTCTGATTTAAAGGAAGCAAGGGGCGAAAATTTCCGGATAAGCTGTTCTTCAAGAAGCAGGCTGATATATTCACCGCTGCCCTGCAAATAAATATACGCAAACCAGCCAAAGATAATCAGTATGGAAAGCAGAAATCCGATAATGCCGTCTGCACTGTTGATGCGTTTGTATTTGGCTGTCCACAGGAAGAAGAAAATTGAGGCAATAAAGGGTAAAACGTACGCAATAAAAGTTGAAGTGAGGGACGCAAAGCAGAGGAAAAGAAAGGCAAAAAGAAGCCAGATTGGTGCAGATTTTTTTTGCCAGGCTCTGTAAAAACATACATAACTCAGGTTTAAAAATCCTGCAAAAAGTAAATCCATGCGGGTGTAATTGGTAAAGCTTGCAAGGAAAAACATGGAAAGAGCAAGCAATCCGGCAGTGAAGGCAATTTTACCTGAATAGCCTAAGCCACGGGCTAAAATCCATGTGCTTGCTACAAAAAAGACCGCAAAAAGAATAGACGCGCCAAAGAAAGCCTGCGGCATATTGATTGTGGGGACTGCATCTAAAAGCCAGACCAGGATAAAATAAAGCGGACCTGTTTCAGCATAGGGGTGACCATTCAGCGTGAGGGTGAAGAAATTATGGGAGCTGAGCATAT
>CAOMFZ010000030.1 GCA_948482415.1 uncultured Mailhella sp. | reverse complement strand
TAATCAAGTGTTACCGCTTGATTTTATTTTTTAAAGGCTTTTTTATAAAGAGGGAAAAATGTACATTTTATCATTATCCGTGAGCATTGTTCTTACTGCCATTGTCGGAATTGTGATTGGCTGTTTTGTGCAAAACAGAATTACAGCCAAACGCCTGGGCGATGCAAAGGACCTCGCTACACGCATTATCAATGAAGCAAGAAAGGAAGCTTCAGCCCAAAAGAAAGAATTATTAGTCCAATGCCAGGATGAAATTTTGCAGCAAAAAAAGGCAATGGAAATTGAATATCGTGAGCAGGAACGTGATATAAAAAACCGCGAACGCAAGGTCCAGGATCTGACCGAAAGACTTGATGAAAAAATTGAACGCGTCACCAAAAAAGAGGATGAAGTTATTGCCGCAGAAAAGGAACAGGCAATAAAAGAAAAACAACTTAGTGAAAAAGAAGCAGAATTACAAGCCCTTATGGACGAACAGGAACGCAAGCTGCAGGAAGTTTGCGGACTGACTGTTGAAGAAGCAAAAGCTCGTTTATTCCAGGAAATCGAAGCAAGAACCCGCCACGAAGCTGCCCATATTATCCGTGTTATTGAAACAGAAGCAAAAGAAAACGCTGACAGAAAGGCAAAAGAAATTATTGCCGGAGCAATCCAGCGCTATGCCGGCGATTATGTAGGAGAACAAACTGTTACGGCTGTGCCTCTTCCAAGCGAAGATATGAAAGGCCGCATTATTGGCCGTGAGGGCAGAAATATCCGCGCGATTGAAGCTGCCACAGGCGTTGACCTTATTATTGACGATACCCCGGAAACCGTTATTTTATCCGCCTACAGCCCCATGCGCCGCCAAGTTGCACGCATGGCACTGGAACGCCTTATCCAAGACGGCAGAATTCACCCAGCCCGCATTGAAGATATTGTTTTAAAATGTGAAGAAGAACTGGATATTCAAGTCCGTGAAGTGGGCGAACAAGCTACTTTTGATGCAGGTGTGCACGGAATTCATGCAGAAATTGTGCGCCTGCTCGGACAACTGAAATACAGAACAAGTTTTACCCAAAATGTTTTACAGCACTCTCTGGAAGTTTCTGCCCTTTGCGGAATGATGGCTTCAGAACTGGGCATGGACGTCAAAAAAGCAAAACGAGCAGGCCTCCTCCATGATATCGGCAAGGCTGTTGACCATGAAGTGGAAGGCTCCCACGCTTTAATTGGTGCTGATATTGCCAAGAAATACGGGGAAAGCAAAGAAATTATTCATGCTATTGCTGCCCACCATGAAGATATCCACCCTGAAACTGCCCTTGCTGTGCTTGTCCAGGCTGCTGATTCTTTATCTGCCGCCCGCCCCGGCGCAAGAAAAGAACTCATGGAAAGCTATGTCAAGCGTCTTGAAGAACTGGAAAGCATTGCCACCGGTTTTGACGGCGTATCAAAAGCCTATGCCATTCAGGCGGGACGGGAACTTCGCGTTATGGTTAATTCTGATAATATTGACGATGACAGAGCATACTTACTCTGTAAGGATATTGTGGCAAAAATTGAAGAAACACTGACCTACCCCGGACAAATCCGCGTTACCGTCATCAGGGAACGCCGGGCTGTTTCTTTTGCCCGCTAATTTTCCCTCATTTTTACCCTGCCAATATTATTTTTACGGCAGGGTATTTTTATAAGGAACTTGTATGGAAATTGCATTTCAGCCGGACTTTGAAAAAGGCGGCGGACTTATTGTGACCGTGGTGCAGGATATTCATTCAGGCGAAGTCATTATGCTTGCCTACATGAATAAAGAAGCCTTTGAAAAAACCCTTGAAACAGGGGAAGCCCATTATTACAGCCGCAGCAGAAAAAGCCTTTGGCATAAGGGAGAAAGTTCCGGTCATGTACAAAAAGTCCATGCCATCCGTCTTGATTGTGACAGTGATGCACTTTTATTAAAAGTCGAACAAATCGGCAATATTGCCTGCCATGAGGGGTATCACTCCTGCTTTTTCAGAGAATGGAAAAACGGCACTGTTTCTTACTGTTTTGAGCAATTAAAAGACCCCGCAGAAATATATAAAAAATAAAGAGGAAAGTATGCCTAATCAACTCAAACTCGGTATCCCAAAAGGTTCTCTTGAAGATTCAACAATTTCACTTTTTGACCGTGCAGGCTGGAAAATTCATAAACATATCCGCAATTATTTCCCTGATATTGACGACTCTGAAATTACCGCCCGCCTTTGCCGGGTACAGGAAATTCCCCATTATATCCAAGACGGCGTGCTTGACCTTGCGCTGACAGGTAAGGACTGGATTGAAGAAATGGGCGTCGATATGGAAAGCACAAACTCCCCTGTTGTCCGCATTGCCGACCTTATCTATTCCAAAGTATCCAATAAACCTGCGCGCTGGGTTCTGGCTGTTGCAGGTGATTCTCCTTACCAAAAACCGGAGGATTTGAAAGGTAAACGCATTTCCACAGAACTCAAAGGTGTTACTCAAAAATATTTTGATAAACTCGGTATTCCCGTACAAATTAATTATTCATGGGGTGCAACGGAAGCAAAAGTCGTAGAGGGGCTGGCTGATGCCATTGTGGAAGTTACCGAAACAGAAACCACTATCAAAGCCCACAATTTACGAGTTATTGATGAAGTTTTTGTCACCAATACCGTGCTTATTGCCAATCGTGAAGCTTATAATAATCCTGTTAAACGTAAAAAAATTGAGCAAATCAGTTTACTTTTGCAAGGCGCATTGAAAGCTGAATCCCTTGTTGGCCTGAAAATGAACGCTCCTGCTGCAAAACTGGATGATATTCTTGCCCTGCTTCCTGCCTTGAACTCCCCTACTGTGGCAAGTTTGAAAGACAGTAATTGGCTTTCCCTGGAAACTGTTGTGGATAAAAAACTCGTCAGAGACTTAATCCCGCAGTTACGCGAAAAAGGTGCAGAAGGCATTTTAGAATACGCCCTGAATAAAGTTATCTAGGACATTTCTATTAATTCTTAAGAACTTTATGCAGGGGAAAAACTTTTAGTAAAAGTTTCTTCCCCTGCACCCCTTTACAAAACTTTTTAATCTTTCTTATAAAAAATTGTTGCAAGATTTTCCGGAAATGCTCTAATTATTATAAAAACACACCATTTTATACTGCACCCCATTTTTTGAACAAAACAAAACCGGAAAATGTTTTTTTTCATCAGTAAAAAATTTCCCTCAAATATGAATATAACATATTGCATTAACAATCTTTTAATTTACTTTACTCAAATCCTGATTTAGCGTAAAATAATATCTTACAATATTAAAAGCTGTTATGAATACAAAAACTTCTTTTACAACAACACTGACTTTTGATGACCCCGGCATAGCCCAGGAACTTTTTGGGCCTTTGGAATATCATTTAAAAGAGCTAAGTCAATATTCAGGTGCAAATTTCAGCACAAAGGGCACTGAACTCTTTATTGAGGCAAATTCTGCCGAGGAACAGGAACAACTCGCTTTTCTTTTTGCAAAATGTTATGAAAGTCTGCAAAAAGGGCAAAGTTTGGATTCTCATGCCCTTATTGATGCCTATATCCAATTAAAAGCAAATTCTTCCGAAAAAGACCTTTTTCCTCAGGCGAATTCCCTGATTACTCCCAGAAAAACCATTACTGCACGCAATAATTCCCAAAGAAAATTTTTAGAATTAATCCGTGAAAAAGAAATGATTTTTGCCACAGGTCCGGCAGGAACAGGCAAAAGTTATTTAGCCGTTGCGGCAGCTGTTTCCATGCTCCAATCAAAACGTGTCAAAAAAATTATTTTAACCCGTCCTGCGGTTGAAGCCGGTGAAAAACTCGGTTTTTTGCCCGGAGATATGGAAGAAAAAATCAATCCCTATTTACGCCCTCTCTATGATGCCTTAGGCGACATGCTTGGCACTGCCCAGCTTATTGCCAAACAGGAAAGCGGGCAAATTGAGGTTGCGCCGCTCGCGTTTATGCGCGGCAGAACGCTGAACGAAGCATTTCTTATTCTTGACGAAGCGCAAAATACCACCCGTGAGCAAATGAAAATGTTTCTCACTCGTATGGGGTATGGTTCCCGCGCCATTATCACCGGTGATTTAACGCAAATTGACCTCCCCCCTATCCATGTCAGCCAACTGCAAGAGGGCGAAAAAAAGGGGGAAACACGATCCGGTCTTGTCCATGCCCTGAAACTTCTTAAAAATATCCCGGAAATCGGATTTATCCATTTCAAAAAAAGTGATGTTGTGCGTCACCCGCTTGTGGGGCAAATTGTTGACGCTTACGACATTTATGACGACAGCCAAAAATTATGAAAACCAATCAATTAAGTTTAACCAAACTCTTTGAACATATCAAAGGCATGCTTTTATACCATGACCATGGTTATGGCATACTTGCACTGTTAGGTACAGCTCTTTTATTAGCCTTTTTAATTGGTATTCCCTACACTGAAACGCCTGCACTTTTTGTGGCAGGGGAAATTGCCGATCAAACTGTTGTAGCAAAACGAGATTTTTTAGTTGAAGACGAAGAAGGAACAAAAAACCGCCGTGACCAAATCAGAGCCATTCAGCCCCTTGTTTTTAACTACAACCGCGAAGTGGCAACCCATGTCCGCGAAAATATCCTCAATTTGCTGCATACTATCAATACTTGTTCTATTTATCATGATATCAACGGCTTGGAAAAAATTCAAAAACAATTTAATTCCACCTACAGCACGGCAGTTACCCTTGATGAATTTAAAACATTAACAACCGCCAAAGCTCAGGACTTTGCCTTTGAAACGCTTTTGCCCTGGATTGATTCCCGCCTTTCTGACGGTATTTTAGCCGACAGCAGAATTTTATATAATACCCCGAATTCTATTTTAATCCGTGATTCCCAAACCCTTTTGGAACGCCTGCGCCCCACCGGCACAGGACTTATTGATTTGCCGTCCCTGACTGTTGCCATGGGCAACCAAATCAGGTCCAATATGGATATCTCCGAAGATACCAAACAGGCGCTGCTCAAAATTTTCCCTCACTTTCTGGCGCCTACGCTTTCTCTCAATCAGGAAGCCACCAATGAAAAAACACAAGCTGTGCTTGATACCATAAAACCTATTTATTTTCAAATACATAAAGGTGAAATCATTATCCGTGAGGGAGAAGTTGTCACCCGTGAAGCACAGCTCAAAATGCAGGCAATCTTCAACAGCGCCAGTACAAATTTCAACTTTCACAAATCCGGCGGAACGTTCCTTTTAAGCCTGATTATTCTGCTGGGACTTTTTATGACTCCTTCAGGACAAAAAGGACGCATTCTCCACACCAAAGACCAAATCTTTATTGCAATTATTTTATCTCTTGTGGGGCTTAGCGCCGGCGGACTTGCCCTTATCACAAAAACATTTTCCTCTGAAATTTCATTAAGCCTGCTTGCCTATGCCTTTCCGATTTCAGGTTTTGCCGGACTTGCCGTGCTTATTTTTGCGGCAAGACGCTATTGCGTCATCGGTTTTCTTGCGGCTTTTTACTCCAGTCTTTTCTTTCAGGGAGATGTTTCTTTATTCCTTTTCTATTTTACCAGTTCCATGGTCAATACATGGCTTATTTTGCGCTCCCAGTCACGGCAGGATGTCGTGTGGAGTGTTGTGCCTCTTTTTATCGCCCTGCTTCTCTGCGGTTTTTCCTCTGCCCTGATTATGGGATTAAATACAACGCAGTATCTCACCTTATCCTATCTTTTGGCTGCCAATGCCATTTTATCCATTGTTATTCTTTTTACACTCAGCCCTATTTTAGAAATGATGTTTGGCTATACTACCCGTTTCCGTCTCATGGAACTTATGAACCTTGACCACCCGCTTTTGCAGAAGCTGATGATGGAAACTCCCGGAACCTATCACCACAGCCTTGTGGTCTCCAACCTTGTGGAAACAGGAGCAAAAGCCATTGGCGCCAATAGTCTCCTTGCCAAAGTCGGTGCATTATACCACGATATCGGCAAGCTTGGTCACCCTCATTATTTTATTGAAAACCAATTTGACGGCATCAATCCCCATGATAAGCTTTCTCCGCGCATGAGTTGTTTAATTATTTTTCCCCATGTCAAATATGGGCTTGAGCTGGCGGAACTCCATAAGCTTGGCAAAGAAATTACCGACATGATATGCCAACACCACGGCACAAGAATGCCCATGTATTTTTATAATAAATCC
Source organism: uncultured Mailhella sp. (assembly GCA_948482415.1). Taxonomy (GTDB): domain Bacteria; phylum Desulfobacterota; class Desulfovibrionia; order Desulfovibrionales; family Desulfovibrionaceae; genus Taurinivorans. Next base: position 10,157 of record CAOMFZ010000030.1, on the reverse strand, counting down.
GTAAAATTAGGTGAAAATCCAAAAGAAGCAGATTTCCGCTATGCAGGACCACGCCCGCAAACCAAGGAAGCCGCAATTTTAATGATGGCTGACACTTTGGAAGCTGCTATCCGCTCCCTGCCTGACCCAAGCTCTGCACGAATCAGTACGACTGTTGAAACGCTGGTAAAAAATATTTATGCAGAGGGACAGTTTGATGAAGCGGATTTAACCTTTAAAGATTTGAATAAACTCATTGACGGCTTTACCAGAATGCTCATTGCCCTCAATCACCAGCGAATTAATTACCAAAACATAAAAGTTGGCGACCCGAATACAAAAGGAAACGAGCCTGCACCTGCAAAGGACGAAGAGCAAAAGGATAAAAATCCGGAAGCAAAAGAGAAAAAAGCTGAAGTAAAAACAGACGTGAAAACAGATATAAAAGCAGACTCCAAGACAGAAACAAAAAAAATTCAAGCAGATAAAATTAATAACACCAATGACGAAAAACAGGTATAATCTCACTATTGAAACCATTGTTCCCTATCCTCAAAGAATGTGGAAAGAAATCCTGACCTCTTTTCTTGAGCTTTTAGAAACACAAAAAAAATTTTCTTTTGAAAACTGTACATTAACCTTGCTAGTTATCAAAGATAACGATATGATTTTTTACAACAAAGAACAAATGGGCGTCTACGGTCCCACCAATGTTCTGAGTTTTCCGGAAGATGACAGCAATGCCATTTTTCCCGGCACAAAAAAAGTTGGCATCAAAAAAAATCGTACCCGACTGGGAACACTGATTTTAAGTATTGATACGCTTTTGCGTGAAGCATTTGTATATGGACAAAATCCCCACACACACGCAGTCAGACTTCTTGCCCATGGACTTGCCCATTTGCTGGGTTATGACCATGGCGAAGACATGTGGGAATTGACGGATTTTTTAGAAAATTCTCTTTCAACACAAGAACAGTTATACACACTTACCCCGCTTTGGAGTTTTACACATGGCTAAATCACATCGTTGCGGCTGGGTTGTCCTTATGGGACCGCCTAACGCAGGGAAATCAACACTTACCAATGCGCTTATCGGACAAAAAGTCAGCATTGTTACCAGTAAACCGCAAACAACCAGAAATCGTATCATTGGCATTTGCTCTGAAGAAAATGCCCAGATTATCTTTATGGACACCCCCGGACTGCACCATGACAAAAATCAAATGCGAGGCCCCTTAGGCAAGCAAATGGTGCAGGCAGCATGGCAGAGCCTTTCCACTGCCCATGCCATTATGATGGTGCTTGACTGTGATTTATATATCCGTAAGCCTGAATTTTTAGAACGAGATATTGCGTCCTTCAAACTTGCCTTTGCAAGCGAAGAACGCCCTGTTTTTATTGTGGTCAACAAAGTTGATTTATTCAGCGATAAATCAAAAATGCTGCCCCTTTTGGAAAAACTCCATGAGGACTTGCCAAAGGCTGTTATCTTCCCCATGTCAGCCTCTCAAAAAGACGGTGTTGCAGAACTTAAACAGCTGCTTATTGACGCAATGCCGGAGGGTGAGCCACAATTTCCGAAAGACCAGCTCTCTACTGCACCAACCCGTTTTTTATGTGCAGAAATTATCCGCGAAAAAGTTTTTGAACATTTATATCAGGAAGTGCCTTACACTACAGCGGTTGACATTGAACATTGGGAAGAAATTCCTGAAAAAAATCAAACTATTATCAACGGCGTGATTTATGTTGCCCGCTCTTCCCACAAAGCCATGGTTATTGGACGGGCAGGCGCAACCATAAAAGAAATAGGCATAGCTGCCCGCAAAGACATTCAGGAACTTATCGGCGGCAAAGTCCATTTGGAGCTTTGGGTCAAAGTCAAAGAAAACTGGCTTGAAGAAATCAATTTATATTCTGATGAAATGTTATAAAAACAAGAGGAAAATAGCATGAGTGAATTATCTGAACGCTATTTTAAAGTGAAAGAACGTGTACGCGAAGCCTGCAAAAAAGCAGGACGAAATGAACAAAGTGTCAAACTTGTTGCTGTTTCAAAATTTCATCCCATTGAAAATATTATTGAAGTTGCCGAGCTTGGACAAAAGGAATTTGGCGAAAACTATATTCAGGAAGCACTGGAAAAAATTGCCGTCCGCCCGGATTTAAAATGGCATGCCATTGGTCCTGTCCAAAGCAAGAAAACGAAAGAAATCATTGGAAAATTCAGCCTTATTGAAAGTTTGGCGTCAGATTCTTTCCTCCGCGAACTGGAAAAAAGAACGCAAGCTGCAAACTGCACCCAAGACGTCCTTTTGCAGGTCAATATTGGCAGAGAAGAACAAAAATCAGGCTTGCTTCCGGAGGAACTTCTTCCTTTTGCGCAAAAAGTGCTTGCGGTTCCAACGCTCAAGCTTTGCGGGCTGATGTGTCTGCCGCCTTTGGACGAAAATCCGGAGCACACGCGCCCTTATTTTATTCAATTACGAGAACTGAAAGAAAAACTGGAAAAGGAATTAGGCGTCACACTTCCCCATTTATCCATGGGCATGAGTGCGGATTTCCCTGTTGCCATTGAAGAGGGAGCAACCATTATCCGCGTTGGCACAGATATTTTTGGGCCTCGCCACCCACAGCATTAAAACACTTCCTTTTGAAAGATACCAATATAAAAACACGCTCTGTTATAGAAAGCGGTTGATGAGCAAACAAATTCTTTCACTTACAAAACATAACCTCTTGTTTTTATGAAATAAAAACAAGCAATGAGGGGGTGTGGGGGAAATCATTTCCCCCATAAAAAGAAAATTATATAATTATATCTTTTTGTTATAAAATCAACCAGATACTATAACAAAGCATAAAAATATTGCTTTTATAAAGAATTTCTGTATAGTTACAGAAAATGGAGAAACAAAATGCCTAAAGAACAACCAGCTGAAGAACAAGTCCAGGAACAGCCTAAAAAGAAAAGCAAATTAAAATTTTTCATTATTCTTTTTATCTTGCTTATGCTCATTCTCGGCGGACTTGCAACCTATTGGTGGTTAAATCTCCGCGTACCGGAAGCAGTAAAAACAGACACGCCAATACAAACAGAAGCAGCCGCACCGCAGGCAGAAGCACAAGCACCTGCTGCCCCGCAGGAAAAAACACTTGCCGACAATATTTCCAATTTGCGGGATCAAATCATATCTCCGCAAAAAACTTTATTAAATATTGTGACTATCCCTACTGTAACCATAAACTTAGCCGATAAAGACATTATACGTTATTTAAAAGTTGGTTTTGACATTGAGGTAAGCACTGAAGACGCTGCAAAAGCCCTTGAAGAGCAAAAAGCGCGTATCCGTGATTCCATCATTATTTTACTTTCCAGCAAAACCTACGCGGAACTTTCCTCTACAGAAGGAAAGCTGAAAGTAAAAAATGAAATTTCAACACGCCTTAACCAAATCCTCGGTGTTCCTCGTGTTGTGCAGATATATTTTAATGAATTTGTCATTAACTAAAGGATAAGAATATGAGCCAAGAAGAAATGTCTGAAGACGAAAAACTTGCTGCCGAATGGGCTGCCAGTTTAGAAGCTGAAGCTGCAAATAATACAGATTTGGATGAACAAAATTTTGGAGAAAATGCTCCTGCCAGTGATGACGCAAAATTAGCAGAAGAATGGGCTGCTGCCTTAGCTTCCGATGAGCAGGAAGAAGTTAAGAAAAAACATAAACAGCTTGCGGCAGAAGTGACTGAACCTGCGTATAAGAATTTAACCGATGTAGCAAAAATTACGCCGCAGGACAGCCAAAAAAGAGAACTTGACTTTATTCTTGACATTCCTCTTGACGTTTCTGCGGAACTTGGCAAAACAAGACTGCTGATTAAAGACCTGCTTCAATTAGGGCAGGGTTCTGTTATTGAGCTCAATAAATTAGCCGGTGAGCCGTTGGAAATTTTTGTCAACGGCAAATTGGTTGCCCGCGGCGAAGCTGTTGTTGTAAACGAAAAATTTGGTGTCCGTCTTACCGATATTATCAGTCCGATTGAACGAATAACCCAATTAAGTTAATTTTTTTCAAAAAGAGATACTTGTTATCTCTTTTTTTTTAGGTTAAAAAAATGGCATGAAAACAATACATACTTTTTTTATATTCATTGCCCTGCTTTTTTCAGTGTGTTTTTTCACGCAAATTTCTTTTGCCGAAGAACCGGCTGCCCTCAATAGTCAGGATAAAATTATAAATCCCAATCCCCTTGCAAGTCAGGAAACAGAAAAACAAATTCAGCAAAATCAAATTTCCCCAGAAACAGACACAAACAAAGCCGTTTCCGAAAAGGATACTTTGCAGGATAAAACGCTGCAAAACCAGAAAGAGCAAATAAAAAATGATCCTCTCTTCCCTGTTGCTCAGGAACCTGTGCCGGGCTTTGGCTGGGGGAACTATTTTCAGGGCATTGGCATAATGCTTTTGCTTTTATTTGTTTTTTGGTATATCCTCAAATTAATGCGCAAATACGGCAACGGCAGATTTCTGCCCAATCAAAAACTTCTGCCCCGTGACAGCATGTATTTAGAAGGACAGCTTCCTTTAGGACAGGGAAAAAGCATTGTTATTGTCAATGTCTTAGGCGACAGGCTGGTACTTGGCGTTACAGAAAAAAATATTAATTTGCTTTCAAAAACAGGAACAAATCATGCGGAAACTTTTGAAGAGCTTATGGAGCAAGTTCCCTTTAAAAACACTCCTCACGCTTAGTTTTATTCTTATTCCCTCCCACGTTCTTGCCGCAATTCCTACCTTTACCATGAGTCTGGCAGGAGGTGAAGTTGAGCCCTCTGCTGTTGCGCTCAGCCTTGAAATTTTATTCCTTTTCACAATTTTATCCCTTGCGCCTGCCATTGCCATGACAGTGACAAGCTTTACCCGTATAATTATTGTTTTCCATTTCATACGTCAGGCCATGGGCATACAGCAAATCCCCCCCACGCAAATTTTAGCCAGTCTGGCGATTTTTATGACTGTTGTTATTATGTACCCTGTGGGAAAAGATATGAATGACAATGCCCTGCAGCCCTATTTGCAGGAAATGATTGGCTTTGACGAAGCTTTGCAGAGAGCAGAAATTCCTCTGCGCAATTTCATGTTTAAACATACCAGAGAAAAAGATTTATCCCTTTTTTACTCAATCGCCAAAATGGACGCTCCTCAGAATAAAGATGAAGTTCCTACCATTATGCTGGCAGCAGCCTATGTTATCAGTGAATTAAAGACTGCTTTCAGCATTGGCTTTTTAATTTATATTCCTTTCCTTATTGTGGATATGGTGGTTTCCAGTACCCTGCTTGCCATGGGTATGATGATGCTGCCGCCAATGATGGTTTCCATGCCGTTTAAGCTTCTCCTTTTTGTTATTGTTGACGGCTGGAACTTGATTATCGGTTCTCTTGTAAACAGTTTTCTTTTCTAAAGATATGAGGGAGATAGTATGAGTCCAGAATTTGTTATCGGTTTTATGCGCAGTGCCATTGAGCTTACTCTTTCCCTTGCTTTGCCCATGCTTCTTGCAGGGCTTGCGGTAGGGGTTATAGTCAGCATTATCCAGGCTGCGACACAAATTCAGGAACAAACCCTTACCTTTATCCCTAAACTTTGCGTTATTTTTGGCATGCTTATTTATGCTTTTCCCTGGATTTTAGAAAGAATTTCTTCTTTTACCACCAATCTGCTCATTAATCTTCCCCAATATGTTCGGTAAGCAGGCAAAGTATGGCAATAGTAATGGGCACGGCAGGGCATATTGACCACGGGAAAACAACGCTCATTCATGCCCTTACCGGTATTCAGTGTGACAGGCTTGCAGAAGAAAAAAAACGGGGAATTACCATTGAGCTGGGTTTTGCCTGGTTTGATTTGCCGGACAAAAACGGACAGACTATCCGCATGAGCATTATTGATGTTCCGGGGCATGAAAAATTCATAAAAAATATGGTTGCAGGGGCGCAGGGCATTGATTTTGTGCTGCTTGTCATTGCCGCTGATGAGGGTGTCATGCCCCAAACAAGGGAACATATTGAAATTTGTTCGCTTCTGAATATACAAGACGGTATTATTGCCCTGACCAAAATTGATACTGTGGAGCCTGAAATGATTGAACTTGCGAAAAGCGATATTCAGGAAGCAGTCAAAGGCACTTTTTTGGAACATGCCCCTGTTTTCCCTGTTTCTTCATTCACCGGCGAAGGACTTGACGCACTCAAAGATGCAATCAGAGAAAAAAATTATTCTTTACAGCCCAAGCGAAAAAACGATTTGCTTCGCCTGCCTGTGGACAGAATTTTCAGTCTCAAAGGACACGGTACACTGATTACGGGCACATTGCTTTCAGGCACAGCTTCCCTTGGCGATGAAGTCTGCATTATGCCTAAAAATATCCCCACTAAAATTCGCTCGCTGCAAAATCATGGACAAGCAGTGGAAAAAGCGTATGCAGGACACAGAACATCGATTAATCTTGCGGGTCTCAATGTCAGCGATATTGAAAAAGGCGATATTCTCACCACTCCCCAAACCCTTTTTCCCTCTGAACGCTGGCTGGTGAAACTGCACACCCTGCCTTCTTCTCCGCGGGCAATAAAGCACAGGACAGAAATTCATCTGCACCATGGCACCAAAGAAGTCATGGCAAAACTGTATTTAAAAGATAAAGAAAAACTGGAGCCAAACCGGACATGCCTGTGTGAAATCCGTTTTTCTGAACCTATGTGCGGCGTTTTTGGGGATAAATGTATTTTACGCAGCTTCTCTCCTCTGCAAACCATTGCCGGAGCAATGATTTTAAATCCTCTTCCTGATTTTCCGAAACTCAAAGAAATTCCTGAAAATTTCTTAAACCTTGAACAGGATTTTTTTGACACACTAAAACGCGAAAACGCCCTGTATGAACAGCTCAAAGCAGGCAATAAAAAAGGTATTGCGGTTAGACAATTGGCACTTCTTTGCCCTCTCGATATGAAAGACCTTGAAAAAAGCTTGCAGCAATTACTCGCTAAGAAGCGTTGTATTTTGTATGACAAGGAAAATAAAATCTATCTGGCTGACAGCTATGCCGGGGAGTATGAACAGACCATGCTCCAAAAAGTGCAGGAATATCATCAAAACGAACCGCTCAAGCAATATATGCCGAAGGCTTCACTCCTTGCACAGTTTGAACCGGCGAAATTAGCCCAGTATATTCTCAATGTTTTACTCAAAAAAGGGGCTCTTTTGAGTTCTGAGGACGGACTTTGCACTGCTGAGCATTCTGTTTCCTTAACTACACAGGAAAGCACGTTAAAAACTGATATTTACGCACTCTTTTTACAAAATCCCCATAATCCTCCTCTGCTGAAAGAGCTTTTGGAAAAATTCAATCTGCCGCAGAAAGATATGCTGGATGTGCTGGCTTTGCTTATCCAAGAACAAAAACTTGTAAAAATTATGGAAGGCATGTATTTTCTGCAATCTGAACTAGCGCAGATCAAACACAATATGTTCCTTTTCTTTCAAAAAAATGCAGACCTGAAGCCAAGTGATTTTAAAGAGATATCTCAAGGTCTTACAAGAAAATATGCCATTCCTGTACTTGAATTTTTTGATAAAGAGCGTATGACTATTCGGGTAGGTGATGTGCGAAAGCTTCGACAGACAGGCTCAAGCAAGTAAACGCACGCAAAACAGCAGTACAGACAGTGAGCAGATAAGAGCAGACAATGATTTATACCGCTATTGATTTTGAAACAGCTGACAACGGCAGAGACAGTGCCTGTGCCGTGGGTTTAGTCAAAATACAGGATATGCGTATTGTTGACAGCTTTTATCGCTTAATCCGTCCGCCCCGTTCCTGGATAAAATATGCGGATTTTCACGGCATTACCTGGGATATGCTGAGAGATAAGCCCACCTTTGCCGAGCAATGGCAGGACATTGCCGCATTTTTGCAGGATACGGACGCCTTTATCGCCCATAATGCCCCTTTTGATAAAGGCGTTTTATACGGCACTGCCGAAGCTTATCATATAGAGGTGCCTGAAATGCCTTTTTATTGTACGCTGAAAGGGGCAAGAAAATTTTTGCATTTGAAAAGAAATTCTTTGGACTGCGTCTGCAATGCTCTCAACATTGCTTTAAATCATCACCATGCCCTTTCTGATGCGGCTGCCTGCGCATCTATTTTTATATATTTTAACGAACAACAATTTCCTTTAACCTCTTGTCTTTTAAAGTGAGTTTTTATGCTGATAGATTTACATACCCATACTTATTACGGACACGGAAGCAACACTGTTTTTGAAATGTTTCAGGCAGGAAAAAAAGCAGGACTCGATGTCCATGGTTTCAGCGAACATTCTCCCCGTCCTCTTGGCTATGATTATACCAATGAATACCGTGACCATTTAAATAAGCATTTTCAAGACTATATTAATGAAGTCACAGAAATAAAACAAAAAAGCACAGACACAAAAGTTTTGCTTGCCCTTGAGCTGGACTGGCTTGAAGACGAACGTGAGTTTCTGGACGAATGTGCCCATAAATACCCGTATGATTACCGCATTGCCGGCATACATTTTATCAAAAAATGGGGCTTTGACGATCAGGCAGGGCACTGGAAGAATTTGCTCAAACAAGAAAAGCATCAGTATTATTCTGCCTATTACAAAACCATGATTAAAATGGCAGAAAGTAAATTATTCCACATTGTCGCTCATCCTGATTTGATCAAAATATTCAGCAATGAAACCTTTTGCGATTGGATAAAAAACAACAAAAGTCTGGCGGAAGATGCCCTTATAGCCTGCAAAGAAAACGGGCTGTGCATGGAAGTGTCTTCAGCAGGACTCCGCAAGCCCTGTCAGGAAATTTACCCCTGCAGAACGCTGATGGAAATTGCCAAAGATATTGCTATGCCCCTGACTTTCGGCTCTGACGGACACTGCATAAATACCATTGCCAAAGATTTGCAAAAACTGCACGAATACGCAAAAGAATACGGCTTTACCCGTCAGCATTATTTTGAAAACGGAATCAAACAAGAAACAGCCCTTTAAAAACAGCCTTTAATATGCCAAAACTCATTGAAACACACGCACTGACTTTTTCCTATTACACGGAAAATAAAGAAGAAATCCTTGCCCTTGACCATATAGATTTTACCCTGAACCAAGGCGAACACGTTGCCATTATTGGTGAAAACGGCGCAGGAAAATCTACGTTTTTACAGGTCATGCGCGGTGAAATTTATCCCGGTCCCAAAAACGGCGGAAAAATTTATTGGTATGAAAACGGCAAGCCAAGTGACGCCCCGCTTTCCGCACGCGAAATGTGCGCAATTATTTCTCCCAAAGAGCAGGATTATTATGCCCGTCAGGACTGGAATGTGAATTGCCTTGAAATTGTTTTGGCTGCCTGCAGCAATGATTATATTCTCTACCGTGAGCCGAGCTCAGAAGAAGTTTTGCAGGCTGTTGAAATTGCAAAACAATTAGGTGCAGAATATTTGCTTTATACCCCAATTAATAAACTTTCTCAGGGACAGCTTCGGATTATGCTTATAGCCCGGGCACTCATGAAAAAAAGCCCTGTTATTTTGCTTGACGAACCATTAAACGGTTTGGACGAAAAAACACAGCAGCTATTCCGGCAAACTCTGGAAAAACTTGCCGCAAGCAAACTTGCCCATAAGCCAACTATTGTTTTAACCACCCACCTTTTTCCTTTGCCCCCCTTTATCAAACATTGCTATGAAATGAAGCAGGGCAAACTCAGCCTTATTGATAATGACAATCAAAGCGAACTTCTCAAAATGGCAGAACTGTATCACCAGCCCCAAAAAGTGCAGGCGGAAAAGAAACAAGATCAGGCAATGGAAATTATCCTTGAAAATGCAAGCATTTATCTAGACCATGTTGAAATTGTCAAACATATCAACTGGCACATTCACCCGAAAGAACAATGGACCCTCATTGGGCATAATGGTTCCGGTAAATCAACGCTGCTCAATGGTATTTTAGGATTTTTGCCCATTGCCGTCGGCGGTTCCGTTACTCGCCGCTGGTATCGGGATTTGCAGGCAGAACCTGTTCCCTTGACACTTTTGGATACTATAAAAGAAAAAATTCATTTTGTTTCTGATACCCTGCA
>CAOMFZ010000029.1 GCA_948482415.1 uncultured Mailhella sp. | reverse complement strand
GGTTGAAATATACTCTCTTAATTTTCATACTTTGTTAATAGGGTGCAGTATATTAATTCCCTGTTATGGACAACGTCCATAACAGGAGATGAGGGGGATTGGGGGAAATCATTTCCCCCAAGGAAAATAAAAATTACGAATGTTATAGGGAAATGCTCTAGTATGAATGTTATCAGGAAATGCTCTGAAGGGTTTGTACCATTGTTTCTTTTATGTTTTCAATGGTTATGATACGTCCCAGTCCGGTGAAAAATTCCGGATGCTCGCAGACGATAAAAGTTGGGTGAAAGCCCTCTGCTTCGGTTGGAGGATTTTTAATCACAGAGCAAGCCCCTTTTTGCCGGATAACTTCTTCATGGGGAAGCCAGCCAAAGCGAAATTCCTCCAAATCTTTTTTGAGCAGTTCCGGAGTAAGGTTCGTCAGCGTATGTTCAAACGCTCCGTAGACGTTATTTTTATAAATAAGTGCAGAAAAAAAGTTTAAATCATGTTCAATAATTAAAGTTATACCTTCCTGAAAATTTCTTTCGCAAATTTTTGGGTGAGCAAGGGCAGCAGCAAGAAGGGCAAGGCGATAATCAAAGGTAAAGGAATTTTTATCTTTTTCTATCCAGTCAAGAGGATTGTGTGAAGTGTTGATATTGAGCCAAAAATCAAAGCTGTTTATGTGGTTGGCTGTAAAAATTTGTGCAGGCGGAAGTGTTTTTATATATTGTCCGCATGCATTTTGTTCAGAAGCAGGAAATTCCTGCACGAGTTGAAAACTTGCGTTTTTCAGCTGAAAAACAGTTGTTTTTCCTGTATTTTTTTCAATATAAAATGTGTTCATGCAAATGACTATAGGGTATTTTCCGGTCTTTGAAAAGTTAATCTTTTGCAGTATTTTCAGGATTTGAAATAAATTTTTTTTTATGCTAAGATATAGCCATGAAAAAGTTAACATATTGTTTTAATAGAATAGTATTTTTTATTTTGGCTTTGTGTTTTTCATTTTTCTGTGCAGATCATCTTTTTGCGCAGGAAGTGCATAACGGGGCGGTTTCCTGGTATGGACCCGGTTTTCATGCTCGGCGTACAGCAAACGGTGAAGCCTATGATATGTACAGGTTAACAGCCGCACACAGAGAATGGAAATTTGGCACGCTTGTTGAAGTATATAATAAAAAAAATAAACGAAAATGCATAGTTAGAGTTAATGATCGCGGTCCTGTTTCCAAATCCTTTTTAATGGATTTATCCTATGGGGCAGCCATGGCGATTAGTTCTGCCCAGGCAGGAACTGCCAATGTGCGCCTGACCATAGTGGGCAATGACAGCGGAGTGTATGATACCGATAAGCTTTTTTATTTGTATCTTGATGATAAAATTGTTTTGCCGAAAAGCGGTGATGTTGAAGATTTTACCGATGATTTTGCAGGCAATGAAGCCTATTTTAAAAATATTGCAGGCGGCATAGAGATTTTCCAGCGTATCAATAAGCATATCAAACGCTTATATCAGGCTCATATTGAAAATGCACCCAGTCTGCTTGTCAGCATTGATAAAAGGATTTGTTTGGGGCCTTATAAAACATTTAAAGAAGCAGAAGCAGATTATCACAAAATTGCAACACTTTATCCTCATGCGGCGCTGTGGCTGGAAAAAGCCAATAAGGCTATTCCTCTTGCGGTGGAATAAGAATACTATTAAAGCATTTCCTGATAATATTCAGAATTATTTTTTTCAAGGGGAAAACTTTTCCAGCCACCGAAGACGACGAAGTCGTTTGCGTTAGCGAGTGAGCGAGCTTTACGCAAATGGACAGCAGAGATAAAAGTTCTTTCCCTGTAACATTGCAACTATTTTCGGAATTGCTCTAAAGAAAAATATTCTGTAACAATAGGGTATTGCTGAAAATTTTTATAATTCTCGATAGGGAGCCTGTCCTTGTTCGTAAAAACTATTGCCCAGTACGTCAATGGCAACAATAGCAGGGAAATCTTCCACTTCCATGGCGGCAATGGCTTCTGCTCCCAAGTCTTCATAGGCAAGAACCGTATATTTTTTTATGCTTTTGGCAATGAGTGCCCCCGCACCGCCAAGGGTGACTAAATAAGGCACAGCATATTTTTTTATACTTTCAATGACTTCTTCACTGCGGTAGCCTTTTCCAATCATGCCGCTGATTTTGCACTTTTCAATAAGCGTTGGTGTATATTTATCCATTCTGCCGGAAGTGGTTGGTCCTGCGGAACCAATGGGCAGACCCGGACGGGCAGGTGTGGGACCTGTGTAATAAATAACAGCCTGTTCGAGATTCAGAGGAAGTTTTTCTTCTTTTTTGAGTGTTTCAATCAGGCGTTTATGGGCAGCGTCGCGGGCAGTTAAAATGGTGCCTGTAATCAGAACCTGGTCGCCTGCGCGCAGTTTTTTTGCTGTTTCAGGAGAAAATGGGGCAGTGATACGGATTTTATTTTGGCTCATTTTTGCTCCTAAATAATAATTTCAGCGTGGCGTGCTGCGTGGCAGTTGATATTGACGGCAACAGGCAAAGAGGCAATATGGGTTGGAGACCATTCAATATGCACGCATATGGCAGTGCTTGTTCCGCCAAAGCCCTGGGCGCCAATACCGGTTTTATTGACCAAAGCCAGCAGTTCTTTTTCAAGTTCTGCATAACGCTTATCGGGATTTTCCGAATTGATGTCACGCATGCAGGCTTTTTTTGCATTTATGGCGCATATTTCCATGGTTCCGCCCAGTCCCACGCCAATCACCATGGGAGGGCAGGAATTGGGACCGGCTTTTTTCACAGCTTCAAGCACAACATTTTTTACGCCCTCAATTCCGTCAGCAGGAACAAGCATTTTTAACAGGCTTTTATTTTCGGAACCGGCCCCTTTCGGCGCCATACGGATTTTTATTTTGTCACCTTGCGTGATTGAATAATGGATAAAAGCAGGCGTATTGTCTTTTGTGTTGATACGTTCAAAAAGAGGTTCAGCCACAACGGATTTTCGCAAATATCCCTGTACATATCCCTGACGGACACCTTCATTGAGGGCTTCTTCAAGATTTCCCTCAACATGGACATCCTGTCCGATTTCCACAAATAAAATTGCCATGCCTGTATCCTGACAGATAGGAAATTCGCCTTGATAAGCAATGTCGGCATTTTTTATGAGGTCATCAATGATGAGTTTTGCGGAAGCGGATTTTTCTGTTTCTTTTAAAAGATGCAGTGCCTCATAAGTATCTTGAGGTAGTTTATAACAAGCCTCTATACACAGATTTTTGACGGCTTCAGTCAGAATGTGAGCTTCAATTTTACGCATATTATTTATTGTCTTTTACTGGCATAAAACCGGTCATGGAGCCGTATGCATCAAGAACAGCTTCCCTGTTGGCGGCTTCCGTTTCGTAAATCATTGGCAGGTCGCTGTAATACAAAGCACCCGGCTCTATATTCCTGTCATTGCAAACATTGACGTAATACTGCCATGCCGGAACATATTGTGCCACATAGGGGGTAACATATACAAAAAATATATAGAAAAAAACGCCTGCACCAATAATTTTCAGATAATTTTTCATAGTTTCCTCGTTTTGTCTTGAGGTATTGTAAAATGATTAAAAAAAATTGCAAGAAAAAAGTACGGCTGACTGGATAAAGAAATGGAATAAATAAAAAATTATTAAATTTCAAGAGAAAATACTTGTGTATTTTTTAAAAATCGAGTATTAAGAGAAACCTATTTTGTTCAGGGATAGGAAATTTGTTTGAGGTTCGGAGGGTCTTATGACCAAGGATAACATGGAAAACCAATTTGAATCTGAAGATTTCGCATCAATGCTCGATGCATACGGCTTCAATAATGACGGCTGTGAGCTTGAAGAAGGTTCTATTGTTGAAGGCGAAGTTGTTGCGATTGAAAATGAAAACGTACTTGTAAACGTTGGATTTAAATCTGAAGGTCAAATTCCTGCGGAGGAATTTCGTGACGCTCAAGGCAACATTACTGCTAAAGTCGGCGATAAAATTAATGTTTTTGTTGAGCGTAAAAGCGATGGCGATGGCACTGTAAAGCTTTCTTATGAAAAAGCTAAACGTATGCAGCTTTTTGACCAGCTCGAAGATGTTCTGGAAAAAGGCGGCATTATTTCTGGTATGATTACTCGTCGTATCAAAGGTGGTTATACCGTAGATTTAGGTGGCATCGAAGCATTCCTGCCCGGATCTCATGTTGATTTGCGTCCTGTTCCTGATATGGACGCGCTTGTAGGTCAAACATATGAATTTCGTGTATTAAAAATCAACCGCCGCCGCAGCAATGTGATTGTTTCCCGCCGTGTTCTCCTTGAAGAAGACCGTGACAGCAAACGCAGCGCACTGCTGACCACCCTTAACGAAGGTCAAATTGTAAAAGGCCGTGTAAAGAATATTACTGAATATGGCGTATTTGTTGACCTTGGCGGTTTGGACGGTCTTTTGCATATTACTGACATGAGCTGGAAACGTATTCGTCATCCGCGCGAAATGGTAAGCATGGGGCAGGAATTGGAACTGAAAGTTCTTTCTTTTGACAAAGATACCAATAAAGTTTCTCTTGGCTTGAAACAGCTTATTCAAGACCCATGGCAGGATATTACTACCCGCTTCCCCGAAGGTTCCCGTCACACAGGTAAGGTTACCAACCTTGTTGATTACGGTGTATTTGTGGAACTTGAAAGCGGTGTGGAAGGTCTTGTTCATATTTCTGAAATGTCCTGGACACGCAAACTCCGTCACCCAAGCCAAATTGTAAAACAAGGCGATGAAGTTGAAGTTGTTATCTTAGGCGTTGACAGCGATAAGAAACGTATTTCCCTTGGTATGAAACAAATCAAACAAAATCCATGGGAACTTGTCGGCGAACGTTTCCCTGAAGGTACTGTTTTAGAAGGTACTATCAAAAATATTACTGAATTTGGCATGTTTATCGGTATCGAAGACGGTATCGACGGTCTTATCCACGTTTCTGATATTTCTTGGACAAAGAAACTCCGTCATCCAAGCGAAATGTTCAAAGTTGGCGATGTTGTTCAAGCTAAGGTTTTGACTGTTGACCAGGAAAATGAAAAATTCACTCTTGGCATGAAACAGCTGACCGAAGATCCATGGGCATCAGTTCCAAGCCGTTACCCTGTAGGCAACACAGTAACCGGTACTATTACCAATGTTACTGACTTCGGTCTTTTTGTTGAAGTAGAAGAAGGTATTGAAGGTCTTATTCACGTTACCGAACTTGGAAAGAAAATCAAAAATCCTGCTGAAGCTTTCAAAGAAGGCGACCAGGTTCAAGCAAAGATTATTCATGTCAGTGCTGAAGAACGCCGTTTAGGTCTTTCTGTAAAACAACTCAAAGAAGACGAAGAACGCCGCAAACCAAAAGAATACTCTGCCGGTGATGCAAATCTTGGCTCTATGGCTGGTGCTTTCGAAGCAGCTGCTAAAAAAGACGAAGAGTAATTGTCATTATCAGTAGTTTGTATATGTCTTTATGAAAAGCCCTGTATTTTGCAGGGCTTTTCATTTTAAAGTACAGAACCAGAGTTTTTTTACATGACATTTAGAATAATTCAGTCATATATATTATATCGTTAAAAGATTGCCGCGTCACTTCGTTCCTCGCAATGACGGAGAGATGTGGCTTGTACTCCTGTAACACATCATTGCAAGCTCCCCATACCGTCATTGCGAGCGTTAGCGAAGCAATCTATTTAATTCTTAATGTTAAGGAAACACTCTAGGAATAGCAAAATAATTTATTGTAATATCAAGATGTTATAAAATGTTTTTTGAGCATTGCAAGTTTTGTAAATAAGCGTATATACATTAAAAAATGCAAGAATTGAGGTTTATATGCAGACAGTAGGTTTTATCGGCTGCGGAAATATGGGGTCAGCAATTATTTATGGTGTGAGCCGTGCAAAATCATTTCATGTTGCAGGGTATGACCACCACCCGGAAAAATTACAAAAACTCGAACATGATTGCGGGCTTATTGTTTGTAAAAATGAAGAAGAGCTTGTTAAAAAAGCTGATATTGTTGTGATTGCGGTCAAACCGTATATGGTTGAAGCTTTGCTTGCAAGGATAAAATCATTTTTAACAAATGATAAAATTATAATTTCCATTGCGGCGGGTATTTCCATTGCAAAGATAAAAGAATTTACCTCCTGCCCTGTAGCTGTGGTTATGCCCAATACGCCTGCCATGGTTAGTGAAGGCTGTACGGCTCTTTGCTTTGACGATGCAATCCTTACTGATGAAAAGAAAGAAACAGTCAAGAAAATTTTTGACAGTGTGGGAACAAGCGTTATCTTGTCTGAGGATAATTTGCCTGCCATTTCAACGCTTATCGGCAGCGGTCCTGCTTTTGTTTTTTATATGCTGGAAGCTATGCTTGAGGGCGCAATCCGTTTAGGTTTCAAATATGATGAAGCTAAACAAATGCTTGAACAATTATTTATAGGTTCTGCAAAGCTTGCACAGGCAAATGCCGATACTCCTCATGCAAAACTTCGTTTAAATGTGTGTTCCCCCAAAGGTACAACCATTGTGGGCATGAACAGTCTGGATAAAAATGCTGTGCGCGGAGCTGTTATTGATGCAGTAATGGCGACCTATGACAGAAATATAGAAATGAAAAAATAGAGAGACAGCTATGGATAGTTTAGAATTTTTTTCTCATGTTATGAGTGCTGATTTTGATATTCTTGTTGCTTTGCTCAGCAAAACAAAAACAGGCGGGCAAAAAGAATGTGCATTGCTTTCAGCGCGTGATTATCAGTGCTATGCACCCGATCATCACCAATATTGGGAATTGATTGCCAAAGAATGTTTGGCGCAGACAGACTCCAAATCCTATGAAGAACTGCTTCAATCCGTGGGGGCTCAATTTGCTTTGACGGCTAAAAATCCCATGGAACTGGAACATGCTCTGCTTTGGGAAATTATGGCAAAAGCCTGTGAAAAGTATACAGAAGAAGATTTTATTCGTTTTGCATTGGAGCTTCGTGTACAGCCTGAAGCATACACGTTTACAGGCATAAAGGAAGCACTTGAAACAAAATATGCGGAAAAAGAAACTTTGCCCATGTACAAAATTTCTTTGTGTATCAATGCGCTGGTGCTTGGCTATTTTGCAAAAAATCCCTGTGCACAGTCCGCTCCCTATGTTTCTTCTTTGCTGGAACTTCGCAGTACAGAATTTTTTGGCACATGCAAAATTTTTGAGCATGAAAGCCTGCAAAAATTTTCAGAACAGGAAATCTTTTGTTTAGCGCTTGCTTTGGCAATTATTGCTCTGCATAAAAAAGAACAGGTTTTTTATGGTCGTTCCGGGGATTCAAAGGCAGAATTAATTAGAAAATTAAAACGCTTTACCGTGCTTTTAAAGACAGTTCCACAATTTGCTTATAATAAAGCTGTGCCTGAAATTATGGCGCAAGTATATGCGTTTAATGTTGTGTATTTAGGGCGATACAATATGCCCATGCCAAAGGAAATGGCATGTGAAATGCTTTTTGGAAAAATGTTTGCGGCTCTTTCCGAAAAAGAACAGCAGGCAATTATGGGCGCTGAAAAAACAAACGCAAGTCTGGAAGAAATTACCAAAAAACTTTTAGCCTTGGGACTGACCAAAGACCAAATGCAGGATTTAATCGGGGTTCTTGCTCTTTCCAATAACAGACTTATCAAAATAGAAAATATTTTTATTGAATGGGCTGTGAAATTAGGTCTTCGTTAAGGCATTTCTGGAAATAGTTGCAATTTTACAGGGAAAGAACTTTTGAAAAAGTTCTCTCCCTGTACCCTCTCTCAAAACTTTTTAATATAAAAGCGTAGAAAATAAAATTCTCAAGATTTATCGGAACTGCTCTAAAACAAAGCAAATAATAAATAAAAATTCTCTTTTATTATGCTGTGAATAAAAGGGGATTTTTTTGTTAAACAAGCTTTTTACAACCGGCACCTTCTAAAATACTTTTTCCGCTGTATTCCGGGATAACATTAATTTGCGTTGTTATTCTTTCTTTGAGCAGGGAAATGTGCGAAATAACACCGATAAGTTTTCCATCCTGCTGCATGGAGGCAAGGGTTGAAAGGGCAGTGTCAAGATTTTCCTCATCAAGCGTGCCAAAGCCTTCGTCCAGAAAAAGGGAGTCCACCTGCACGTTTTTGCTTGCCATTTGGGCAAGTCCCAGAGCAAGGCTCAGGCTGACAATAAAACTTTCACCGCCGGACAAGTTTTGTATTGCCCGAACTTCGCCGCCTTGATAATTGTCGATAATTTTTAAATTTAAATTGTTCAGACTTTGCTCATCGCGGGTGAGGACATATCGCTCCTGTAAGCGCTGTAAATTATTATTCGCATATTGAATAACATGCTCAAAGGTAATGGCTTGTGCAATGGTTCTGAATTTTTTGCCGTCAGCAGAACCTATGAGCCCGTTTAATCTGTCCCATTTTTTTTGTATGGCTTTTTGCATATCAAGTTTTTGCAGGTTTTCTGTATTGAGAGCAAGAGCTTTTTTATTTTCTTCAAGTCTTCCCTGAATATTTCCCAGTTCCTGATAAAGGTTTTGCTGTTTGACAGTCAGTTCCTTTTCCTGTTCCTCAATTTCCTGTTTTGTTTTTATTGTTAAATTTCTCTTTTTTTCTTGTTCCAGTTTTTGCGTATTTTCTGCAAGCTGTTTTTTTGTGACTTCAATATTTTGTTTAAGTGTGGTGAAAAATTCCTGTAATTGCTGAATGGTGTCTTGTTTGAGGACAGCATCTAAAAATTCTTCCTGTGATGAAAATCCATGTTCTGTTATTTTTTGCCGGAATTTTTCAGTATTTTCCAAAAATTGCTTTTTCTCGTTTGCTATTTGTACCTGTAGTTGGTTAACTTGTTCTTTTGTTATGGTAACTTCATTATTTTGCTGTTCTTTTTTCCGGAAAAGTTGATCTTTTTCTTGCAAAAGGCGTTTTATTTCCTTTTGTAAGTTTTGTTCTTCCTTCAAAGGATTTTTTTGTGCAAAGCGTTCTTGTCTTGTCGCTTTGAGGGCAGTATATGCTTCTTGTTCTGTATTTAGTGCTTCTGTTTTTTGTTTCAGAGTATAAGCGGCAGCTTCCTGTCTTGTCTTAGCGGCTGTTAAAAGTATGTCTTTTTCTTGTACTTGTCTCTCAATTTCTTGCTTTTCTTTATTTTTTATATCCCATTGAGTGCAGTTTTCCTGCAGAAGCTTAAGGATAGTTTCGGCATTTTGCGGGCTGAGAGCAGGAACATGAAAAAGGGCAAGTTCTTGTTCTAATGCTTGTTTCTGGTTTTCATAATCAGCAAGTAATTGTGTTTTTTTATTTTGTGCTTCCTGCAGGGATTTTTCTTTCTCTTCAATGAGCGAGTCCAGTTCCTGCAAATGCTTGGCAGTTGTTTCAAGTTGTTCATTATTTTTTTCGAGCAGAACTTTTATTGTATCATGTTCATGCTGTAATTGTTCAATTTCTTTTATCCGTTTTTCAAGATTGGCAATTTCAGTATCAATAGTATCATGGCTTGGGAGAGCGTTTTGTTCGGTTATATAGGGGTGCGAGACCGCGCCGCAAAGAGGGCAGGGCTGTCCTTCCTGTAAATTTTTGCGGTGTTCTTCCAGAGAAGCAATTTTTATGCAAAGCTCTCTATTTTCTTTTAGAAGAGAGAGTTCTTTCTGCAATTCATATAAATGCGCATTGTTTAACAATTTATTGATATTGTTTGTTATTTTTTCCTGCTGCTTTTTGTTGTTTTCAATGTCTGCAATGAGGACTTCTTTCTTTTTATCCTGCTCCTTTTTATTTTCTCTTTGGGATTTTACTGCGATATCCAGACTAAGAATTTCTTTTTTAGCTTCTTTTCCTTTTTCAATGATAGCCGCAAGCTGGGAAAATTTTTGTTTAATAGCGCTTAATTCTTGTTTAACCGTTTCAATATGCTGATTTTTTTGCAGCCAGCCTGTGATTTGGGCAAGATTTTTGTTAATAGTATTTTTTTCGTTGATTAATTGCGCAATTTTATTTTCCAGTTCTTTTTGTTCATTCTTTTCTTTTTGAATTTGTGCCTTTTGTTCGATAATAGTTTTATTTTTTGTTTCAAGAATAATATCCATTTCTTTTATTGCATTAAAAAGAGGAATATTTTCTTCATAATATGTATTTTCCTTTTGATAAGCGTTTTGGATTTGTTCAAGTTTTACTGTCAGTTCTCTGAGATCTTTTTCTTGTTCAGGGAACTGTTTTTCTTTGTTTGTACATTCTGTTTCAAGTTTTTGCAGTTTATTTTTTTGCTGAATAAGGATCGTATGTTCCGGTACAAGTTTTTCTGCTTTTTCAGCTTGTTCCAAAGCAATTTCTTTTTCTTTTGAATTATGTTGCCGGACTTGAAGATCTGCAAGCTGCTTTTGTTCGTCTGCAATTTTTGTTTCAAGGTCATGGATTTGAGCAAGCCAGCTGCTTTGCTCTTTTATTTGTTTTAATTCTGTATGTAGAATTTGCAGGGCGTCATTATGCTCTGCCTGGATTTTTTGTAAATTTTCAAGTTCTTCCGGCAATAAAATTGGGGCGTTATCGGTGATAATGGTTAATGCATTTGTTTTTTCTTTTTCCTGCTTTGCCCGTTCAAAAACTGATTTTGAAATTTCCGAGTAAATTTCTGTGCCGGTAATTTGCTCCAAAAGCATGGATTTTTCTTCATCTTTTGCCTTGAGGAAACTGTCAAAAGCCCCTTGCGCCAAAAGAATGGAACGGGTAAAGCGAGGGAAATCCATACCTGTAATGCGTATAATTTCTTCATTGATGTCTGTTTTTTTTCGGCAAATAATATTGTCAGGCGAATTTTCTGCAATGCTCCGTTCAACATCCTGCAATTTACCGTCAGGTTTGTTTTTTGCGCGCCTTTGTTCAAAACGGGCATAATATTGTATGCCTTTTGTTTCAAAATGCAAAAGGGCATAGCAGTCTGCCGTATGTTTTGACATAATTTCATTGCTGCTTTGGGTGATTTTGCCGAGCCGCGGTGTCTGTCCGTAAAGAGCCAGACAAATGGCGTCTAAAATGGTGGATTTCCCCGCACCTGTGGGACCTGACAATAAAAATAAGCTGTCGTTTTGATAGATAGTATCGGTAAAATCAATTTCCCATTCGCCGTAGAGAGAATTGAGATTTTTAAATTGTAAGCGCAGTATTTTCATTTTTTACTCATTAGTATCTTGTTCTTGCAAGTGGTTTAAAATTTCATGATAACAGGATAATAATTCTTGCTTTTCTTCTTCTGAAAATTTTTCTTCTTCACCGGTATTTGTTTTGTTGTTCAGAATATATTCATTAAAAATAGTCAGCGGCGTGAGTTCTTCAAGATTTTGCTGAATTATTTCACTTTTGCTGAATGTATGAAGATTTTTTTGATTTTTGAATTTAAGGATTTCTATTTTGCTGTCTTTGACAAGTTCAAAAAGTATGTCTTTTGAAAACGTTTCCTCTTGCCCTGTATATTCAATTTCAAGCCAAACAGATTGATTTAATGTTTTAAATTCTTCAATTTTTTCTTGAATAGTGGTTAAATTTCCGCAAATTTTCCTTGTTATTTGAAATTCAGGAATGGGTATTTCCTGTATTTTGAGCGTCTCACCTGTTTCAAGCAGAAACATTTTTTTTGTAAATTTGTTTTCTGAAAAATTCATGGCAAGGGGCGAACCGCAGTAACGAATATGTTCCGTTTTTGCAATTTTTTGTGCGGAATGGATATGCCCCAGGGCTGCATAATCAATTTCTGCCGGAAAAATATTTGCTGAAATTTGGGCAAGAGAGCCAATATACAGTTCCCGCTCCCCCTCTTCTTCAAGGTGAGAGCCCGCAATATAGAGGTGTCCCATGGCAATAAGCGGGCTTTTGGGATTTTTATTTTTGAGGGCAAGTTCGGTCAGCCTGGCATAATGGTTTTTGACTGCGTCGATAATTTTTTCTGCTCTTGTTTCAAAATTGTCAGTAATGGCAATATCCTGCAAATCCCGTTCCCGCAAAAAAGGCACAGCAAGAACAACAATTTCTTCATTATTGATGGTTATGGCAATAATTTCTTCTGCAATATTTTGCGGCACAGACCCAATGACATGGATATTAAAAGATTTTAATAAATCTTTCGGTGCGTTTAAAAAGCTTGGGGAATCGTGGTTTCCGCCGGTAATGACAACATGCTTGCAGGGCGTTTTTTGCAGGTTTACGAGAAAGGAATAATATAAATTTTGGGCTGTATTGCTTGGCAGGCTGGTGTCAAAAATATCCCCTGAAACAAGCAGGACATCTATCTGGTTTTGCTGAATAAAATCAAGCAGCCAAGCGAAAAATTCGCTGTATTCCTCATAGCGCTTTTTGCCAAAAAACGTGCTGCCGATATGCCAGTCAGAAGTATGTAAAATTTTCATAAGTTCCCTAAAAATTTTTATTGAATAGAATACCACAAAAATGTAAAAAAGTAAATAAGAAAAGTAAAATTTTGTCAATTTCTTTGATTGACAATAATTAAATGAAATTGTAATCTTAAAAAAGAATGTTTAAGAAGTTGGGAAGTATGCATTCATGGGTAATGTGAAAGAAAAATTAAATGCTGAAGAAAGAGCATATAGATTATTAACAGAAACGATTAAACAATCATACAAGCCCGGTGATTTTATTCTTGAGAGCTCCCTGGCTGTTGATTTTGGCATGAGCAGAACGCCGATTAGTATTGCGCTGAACCGTCTTGTTTCTGAAGGAATTTTGAAGAAAGTACCGAAAAAGGGAAGCTATATTCCAAAACTTGAACATGATGATGCCTATAATGTTTTTAGTATTCGGAAATTATTGGAAATCGAGGCTCTTCGTATTGTAGCGGAACGAAATGATTATTATGTGCTTTCTGTTATCAACAGAATGCTGGAAGATTCCGTGATGGCACTGCGCTATGACAATATTAAAAAATTTGTTGAAATTGATGAAGCATTTCACCTGTTTATTGTAAAAATGGCATACAATACCTATTTGCTGGAAGCATGGAAACGCATATTCCTGCGTTGTAATATTTATACAAGATATTATAATTCTTATCAAAGTTATGAAGATGTGCAGGAAAATATGGTTTTATCAGACCACCAGGATATTTATTTTGCCATGCAAAATGGTGATGTAAAACTTGCCACAAGTTTGTTGGGAAAGCATATTGACAGAGTTTATGAAGATTTGTGCAGAAAAATGAAATCAGAATAAAATCAGCTCCTTAAAGGAAATAGTTTAAAATTTTGTATAAAATATTGCCCTGTCATTAAATAACAGGGCTTTTTTGTTTTATATTTTCTGAATGCCCTTTTCTGTGGCAAGATACCGGACAGCTTTATCCCACGGATCAATAATAATTTCTTGGGAAATAAGTGCAGAAAGCGTAATGCCCATGCTTGCGGCAAGGGGAATTTTTGCTAAAAATCTGTCATAAAAACCTTGTCCGTAGCCTATACGGTATCCCGTGTCAGAATAGGCAAGGGCAGGCACAAGAATAAGCGTATCAGGGAAATTGAGCATATTTTCATCAAAAAGCAGGCAGGATGATTTTGGTTCTAAAATTGCATATGCGCCCTCTTCCAAATCAGAAAAGCTTTCGCATGCATAAAAGTTCATTAGTCCTTTTTCTGTTTTGGAACAGCGGGGATAGAGCACGGTTTTTCCCTGCTCCCATGCTGTTTGGGCAATTAAATTTACGTCTATTTCGCTTTTTGTGGGGGCATAGGTGCAAATAGTATGTGCAGACTTGAAAAGTTCCTGATTAATAATATTATTTTGTAAATTAAAACATAATGTTATAAAATTTTTGTCTGCATGCAGAGCATTTCGTTTTTCAGTTAAACGTTTTCTTAATATTTTTTTGTCCATGACAGTTCCTGAAAATTTCCTAAAAAAATGAGTAAGCTATTTATTTTTTTCTTGAAAAAAAAATAAATTTTGGTTAATGTATACCAACAAATAAATATACTGCAATGTAATTTTTGTAAATATTGTTTTATAATGTAGGTTTCAGGCGATGTGTATTGCAAATTTCCCGTTTTGGATTTTCTTGGGTGATATACATGGCGAAACACGGAATATTCATAAAATAAAAGATATTCAGAATGCTCAGGCTGTTGTGATTACTGGTGATATTGGAAGAAATGGGACAGTATCTGATATCCGAAAAGTATTACAGGAATTAGAAGCATATAAAATAAAAATTTATGCACAAATTGGGAATATGGATTCTTTGCAGGCAGATAGATATTTGTCAGATAACAATATGAATTTGCATAGAAAATTAATTAAATTTGATACGATAGCGCTGTTCGGAATGGGCGGTTCCCTGCCAACTCCTTTTGGAACGAAATCAGAATTTTCTGAAGAATTTTATCGTGAAAATTTGAAACAATTTTTGCCTCTTCCCAAGGATTTATTGACGGTTTTTGTTAGTCATAATCCGCCCTATGGAACGGCATGTGACAGACTTAAAAATGGAAAACATGTGGGAAGCAAGGCTGTTTTGGAATTTATACAAGATTATCAGCCGGATTTTTGTATTTGCGGGCATATTCATGAAAGCCGGGCAAAGGATAGAATCGGAAAAACAAAGGTTTATAATCTTGGGGATTTTGCGTCAGGTTATTATGGAAAATTGATTTTTTCAGATGAACCTGCAATGGAATTATATACATTATAACTAGGAATTTTTATGGAACAAACAGAGAAAAAAAGAAAAGGACGTCCTAAAAAACAAGAACAAACTATGGACGAAGTTTCTCAAAAAATTGAAAAAAATGAAGCACAAACACGGCAGGCAGAGCAGGAAGCAGCCCAAACAGAAAATGCAGAGCCGCAAAAGCGCCGCCGCGGCAGACCTCGCAAAATACAAACAGCCGCACAAGATGCAGCCGCTGAAAAAACAACAAAAAGCGCAGAAAAAGCCGATGCAGGAGAAAATTCAAAAGAAAAAACTGCAAAACCCCGCGGACGCAAAAAGAAAAGTACAGAAGCAGAAAATATCCTTGCCATAAACGCAGAAGACCGCAAAGCGCTTGCAGCTCCCGAAGACCGTAAGGCTCTTGCCGGTCCCGTGGACCGTAAAGCTCTTGTTAGTCCAGCAGAGCGCAAAGCGCTTACAAAATCAGAAGTCAGGGAATTACCCTATATTGCGCCAAATCTTCCGGCAGAATCTGCAAGAAAGGATATTGCTGTTGCCGGCGCAAAGGATATCGCTCTTATTGGGGGAAAAGATCTCGCACTGTATGAGCAGGGGCAAGTTGTTCCCGCTGTCCAAAATGAGGGCAGTCCAAAGAAGCCTGTAAAAATAACTAAAAAACGTGCCGGAAAAAGTAAAAAAGAAAGTTCTGCCTCTGAAAGTAAAACTCTTTCTGAAAGTGCAGGTTCGGTAAGTCCGGAAACTCTCAGTTCCGAAAGTGTACAAGATACGCTTTTCAAACAGGAACGCAGCAAAAAAACAAAGGAAGTTGCTGAATTTGTTGCCGGTATTAATGGTATTGCCGAATATAACGGCGCAGAAAGTTTAAGTTCTTATGGGGAACAGGCTGGTTTAGGTGTTTTTGGGGTTATTGATGAAGCGCCTGATGCGGACGCAGTTTTACCGCTTGTCAGTGATACGGAGGTAAAGCCAAAGACAGCCAGAAAACGCGGACGCAGGAAAAAATCTGTCAAAGATACACCCGAGCAGGAATTTTCACCCATTGTTGAAGATGGTGACATGGCGCGTATTCAGGCAGAAGAAAATGTTCGCAGTGCCAAAAAAAGTAAAAAAGAAACCGCCGCAGAAAAACAGGAGCATGTGCGCAGAGTTTTGTATGTCAGCACAGTGCCGGACGAACAAGTGGAAGTTGTGATTACGGAAAATGGTGTTGTATCGGAATATTTTGTGGAAATGGCACATCAAAGCAAAATCCGCGGCAATATTTATAAGGGTATTATCAATAATGTGGATACCAATTTGCAGGCTGCATTTGTGAATTTCGGCTGCGGTAAAAATGGATTTTTGCAGATAGATGAGGTACACCCTGAATATTATCTTGTGCCGCATGACGATAAATCAGCCAAGTACCCGCCAATCCAAAAAGTTTTAAAAGCGGGACAGGAAATTTTAGTTCAGGTTGTCAAAGAACCCAATGGCTCAAAAGGCGCATTTTTGACGACGTGGTTATCTTTGGCTGGGCGTTTTCTTGTGCTTACTCCGGGGCAGGAGCAAATTGGCGTTTCCCGGAAAGTGGAAGACAACGAAGAACGGCAGCGTCTGCGTTCTCTGCTTGGCGGTATAAAACCGGGTGAAAATATGGGAATTATTATCCGCACAGCAAGTGAGGGAGCAAGTAAAACCCATATTCATAAGGACTTGCAGCTGCTGAAACGGACATGGAAAAATATCCAAAAACAAGTGGTGAAATCTCCGGCTCCCAGTTTGGTCTA
>CAOMFZ010000028.1 GCA_948482415.1 uncultured Mailhella sp. | reverse complement strand
ACAAAAAATCAAAATACTCTCTTAAAAGTCGCTTGACTAATAGGGGGCATTACAGTATCTTTGACGATATCGTCCGGAGAAAGAATAATCAGACGTTCGACAAGATATGCCAGTTCACGGATATTGCCGGGGAAATCATAAGCTGCCAATGCATCTGTCAGTTCCTTGGAAAAGGTTTTCATGGAATTATGCTTGATATTAAATTGCTGAATAAAATAAGACAGCAATACTTTTATATCTTCCGGCCGCTCCCGCAAGGGAGGTATTTCAATGCTCATGCCGTTCAGCCTGTAATACAGATCCTCACGAAATTCTCCTGATTTGACCATTGCCAGTATATTTTTGTTGGTAGCCGCAACTATCCGAAAATCAACGCTTATTTCCTTTTCACTGCCAAGACGCTTTATCTTTTTTTCCTGCAATACCCTTAATAACTTGACCTGCATAAACAGAGGCAAATCACCAATTTCATCCAAAAACAACGTGCTGTGATCAGCACTTTCAAAAATTCCCTTTTTACTCTGGCGGGCATCAGTGAAGGCTCCTTTCTCATAACCAAAAAACTCGGCATCGCACAGGGTAGGGGCAATAGCTCCGCAGTTTACGGAAATAAATGGTGATTCCGAAAAAAGGCTCAGCTTGTGCAGAAGTTTGGCAACATCGCTTTTGCCCACTCCTGTCTCTCCATAAATAAGCACGGAAATATCAGTTTTAGCGATAGTCTCAATAAGTTTTACTATGTGCTTCATTTGCGGGCTATTAAATATAAATGTTCTGTTCAAAACATTGCATTGATATCCTACAAGCTCCTGCCTGAGCATGTTTAAATCGGTAATATTTTTTACATTGGAAATGATATATTTGACTTCTCCCTTTTTATCCAGAATGGGGGTGGCAATGCAGTGCAGATGTTCTCCTGTGCTTGTAATGAATTCAGAAGTCAGCTTTTTCTTTAATCGGAGTGCATCCGGAGCTGCTGAACCATAAAGATTACCCGTATTTTTTAAATCATGCCAGTTTTTTCCCAACGCGGTGGAATCAAGCTGATTCATTCGCATGGCAGCTGCATTGCCATACAGCAATTTCAGATTGCTGTCATAGATATAAAAGCCATCGGAGGACATATCCAGGGCCATGAGCAGCTCATCCATGGATAAATTTTTTGAAATCATGTGAAAAATATCCTTTATGGTACTATTTAGTAACAAGTTTCAGCAATTTTTATGAATTTGTTAATTTTAGTTACCACAAATGGTAACAAATGTCAACAAAATTCAAAGATTATCAGGAAACAAGAAATTTAAGAATTATATAACTTACTGAAAAATATAAGTAAATTTATTATAGCACTGTTTTTGCTTTATAGAGGATATCTCTTTGTAAAAGAAATCACAATTAAGGAGACAATCATGTTTAGAAAATTTAGCAAAATGGTTATGGCTTCATTTCTTGCTATTGGGATAAGTGCTCTATCTTTTCCCGTTTATGCGGCAGAACAGCCAATTCAGATAAAAATTGGCTCTCCGGCTCCGGAAACGCTTCCATTTATTCCTGCTTTTCATGAAATGGCAAATTTTATTGAAAAAGAATCCAACGGCAAATACCAGGTCACTGTTTATCCGCAATACAAACTTGGTACTATCAGTACAGAAATGCAGGGTCTGCAGATGGGCACCATTCATTTTGTACATGACGGCACAAATAATATAGCCCAATTTATCCCTCTGCTTGGTGCGTTTGACTATCCCTATGTTTTTTCAAACATGGAACAGGTCAATCACATTTTTTCCGGAGATTTTGAAAAAAGACTCATGGAAAAGGTATCCAATAAAAATCTTAAATGCCTTGGTTTTGCAAATTCCACCCTGCGCAACATGCTGACCACCAAGCCTGCCAAAAATCTTGATGATATCCGCAAAATGAAAATTCGTGTTACTTCATCCAAAGTGCATGTTAACTCCCTTAAAGGCATGGGAATAAGCGTAACGCCAATGCCTTTTTCAGAAGTCTATACAGGTATTCAGCAGGGCGTAGTGGAAGGATTGGATCTGGATTATCCCTACATTGCCTCAATGCGCCTCTATGAAGTAGCTCCATATGCGCTTGAAACCAACCATATGTATTCTCCGCAGGTTCTTTATACAGGAGTAAAATGGTGGAACAGCCTTCCTGAAGAAGACCGCAAAATGTTTGAAAAGGCAGTTCAATTATGGCTGGAAAAAAGTGACCTCCTGCTTGAAGAAGAATTGGAACGCAGTAAGCAGCAATGTATTGACGGCGGTACAACTATAAGAACAATAGATGAAGCTGAACTTGCCCGCTGGCAGGAAGCAGCAAAACCATCCTATGAAATGATGACTCCGGCTCAAAAAGAATTGTATAATGAAATTCAGACTGAACTTAAGTCAGCAGGTCTTAAAAAATAGTATAGTAAAACTCTGGGGGGAGCATCTCTCCTTCTCCCCCCATAACCACGGAAGATAAACATGAAAGCCAAAAATATTCTTTCTTATATGAATGAAGGCTGCGCCTGGCTCGGCTCTGTCTTGTTCATATCTGTCACATTAATTTGTTTTCTGCAGGTTGTGCTCAGATATTTCATGAATTCTGCTCAGGAGTGGCCTGAAGAAGCTTCCAGATTTTTGTTCATCTATATTGCCTATCTGGGGACAGCGTATGGGGTATATACCAAAAAACATCTGAAAGTTGACATGGTTTATCTGCTGTTAAACCAAAAATGGCAAAAAAGGCTTGATATCATTAGTCAGATAATAACACTGGGATTTATGCTGCTTGTTGTCTGGAAGGGCTGCGAAATGCTTGAGATTGTTATTGAGTCAGAAGAAGAAGCGTTGACGCTTCCCATTTCTCTTTGGCTGGTCTGGCTGGCTATACCTCTCAGCTTTCTGGTTTCAGCTGTCTATTGCGTTTTTGATATAACTGCAAGCCTCCGTTCAGGAAAAGAGGAGAAATAATCATGGGTGTCGTCTTATTTTCCATATTCGCATCTCTGCTCATACTGCTCTGCATGGCTATACCGGTTGGCGTGGCGCTCGGCATTGCGGCGATGATTGGGATGTTGATGACAGGCATGGATTTGGGCATGTTTATCCAGCGCCTTTATAATACATTTGATTCCTTTCCCCTTCTTGCCGTACCTTTCTTTATCCTTGCCGGCGATATCATGCAAAAGGGCGAGATTTCAAATTCCCTGCTGGGATTCTGCCGTTCTTTGGTAGGGCATCTGCGCGGCGGATTAAGTCATGTTTCCGTTTTGACCTGTCTTTTTTATGGGGCTCTTTCCGGATCTGCACCGGCAACAACTGCAGCTGTCGGCGGGCTGATGATTCCTGCCATGGAAAAAGACGGCTATCCGAAACCCTACTCTACGGCAATTAACGCTGCCAGCGGCTGTCTTGGTGTTCTCATTCCGCCCAGTGTGCCTCTCATTCTCTATGGATCAACAGTCGGTTGTTCCATTTCTGATTTGTTTATTGCAGCCATTTTGCCCGGTTTGATAGTGGGTTGTGTATTTATTGCCATGGGCTATTTTACCTGCGTAAGAAATAACTATGGCATTATGCGGCCCAAAGATTCAGCCAAAGAAAGACTGCGTGCTTTTTGGAATGCCCGATATTCTCTGCTTGTGCCTGTGATAGTTCTTGGCGGTATTTACGGCGGTATTACAACCCCGACAGAAGCCGGCTGCGTGGCAGTTGTTTATGCTTTATTTGTTGAATTATGTATAACCCGTTCTCTCACCTGGGCTAAGTTCAAACGTATTATGTTCAGTTCACTTTTGACCACCGGTGTCATCTTTTTCATCATTGCCACCGCCAATGCGTTAAGTATTGTCCTTATCTACTGCAATGCACATATACTTCTTTGCGCCGCAATTACAAGCATAAGCATCAATCCCGTAATAATTGTATTTATCCTTACTCTGGTATTTCTCATTCTGGGTACCTTCGTTGAAACAGCCGTAACCATTCTGGTTGTTTCCCCCATGCTTATGCCCTTGCTGCCAATAATAGGCATGGATCCCGTGCAATTCGGACTTTTTATGCTGGTTATGCTGGCAACAGGCTTTCTTACTCCGCCTGTAGGACTTAATCTTTTTGTTGCCTGCGGCATTACCGGACTTTCTCTTACTGAAATTGCATGGAAATGTCTGCCTTACTGCGCTGCCATGGCAATAGTCGGTCTGGCTGTAGCCTTTATCCCAAGTATAACCATGTGTTTTCTATAAACAAAATAAAACAGCTAGTTGTTATTTATTTCATCAACCTTAAACCCGTGCTTAAAGGAGTGCGCTATGAGTTATGTTATTGATTTCCGTATTCGTCCGCCTTACAAAAATTTTCTCAACAGCGGCATTTTCAAATGCTGGGAACCGGAATCCGCAGAAAAAATCGCTCCTACACAATGGTTCCGTAAGCCTATCCCCTCACAACTTCATGGTTCCATGGAAGAATATATTCAAGAAATGGATGCCGCCGGTATTGTAAAATCCGTAATTATGGGCCGCCGTACCAGTGATAAAGCTCTTGGAGCAGGTCAGGTAGACAATGCAGAAATTCATGAACTGATGCAAAAATATCCCGGACGTTTTGAAGCATTTTGCGGCATTGACCCTACAGAAGAAGGCTGTCTGGACGATATCCGCCGGTGCAGAGAATGGGGCTTCAAAGGTGTCAGTGTGGAACCGGGCTGGTTAAAACCAAATATGTATGCCGATGACCCGTGCATTAAACCCGTTTATGACCTTGCCAATGAACTGGGCATGTTGGTTAACCTGACGACCAGTGCTTTTGTAGGACCTGACATTTCCTACTGCAATCCTGTTCATATCCAACATGTCGCTACAGCGTATCCAAAAATGAAAATTATCGTTACCCACGCTGCATGGCCGAATATCGACCAAATGTTAGGTGCCTGTCTGGCAACGCCAAACATTTATCTCGCACCGGATTGCTATTATTATGTACGCAATATGCCTTTTGCCGATCAACTGACCCGTGCCGGCAACAGCTGGATGAGACATCGTATTCTCTTTAACAGCAGTTATCCTGTCTGCGGCGGTCAGCAGGCTATTGACAACTGGTCAAGCCAAGGTTTGGATGATGATGCATTAATGCGTCAGCTTTACTGGAATGCCAAAGCCCTTCTTGACGATTAATTCTCCTTATATATATGGGTATGGCGCAAGCCATGCCCATATATATAAGGAGAAAGGAAGCAATTATGGCTGTATTTGGTCTTATAGGACTGGGAAAAATGGGCATGGAATTTTGCACCAATCTTTTGCGTGCCGGGCATTCCTCTGGGAGTGTGGGCTCTTAATAATGCAGGGTCGGCTGTTTTGCTTTTCATTGCCTCTGCAAGTATGTTTTTCTTTCTCGCAGTTCAGTTTTTTGGCAAAAATAAATCGTTTAAAAATGACATAATTTCACCGTTCTGGGCAGCACCTCTCGGTTTAATTGGCGGCGTTTTGCAAGCCTCAATAAGTATGGGAGGCCCGCCATTGGCTATTTATGCCTTTATGCGTAAATGGGGCAAGGAAGCTGCTGTTGCCAATATTGCCTGTATGGTGGTTATTTCTCTCATTGTCTGGCTTCCGCTGGAATGGGAACATTTATATAACGCAAATTTTATATCTGTTTGTTTGCAGTGCTCGTTTTTCGGAGTAGCTGGAGTCGCCGTCAGTGTGCCCATTCTCAGGCTGGTGAATGTGGAATTTTTTCGCAAATGTATGCTGGTAATGATTACTTTTACCGCTTTTATTTTGTTGACAGGGGGGCTTAGACAGCTATTTTAAATACATTATGAATTTCAAAAAAGTAATCGTGCTGAATTCGTTATTTCGTTATTTCACTATAATTGGTAAAAAAGTTTTAAGCCTAGAGCGTTTCCGCATAACATTCGTAATTTTATTTTCTTTGGGGGAAATGATTTCCCCCAATCCCCCTCAAAGTCCTGTTATGGAGGTTGTCCATAACAGGGAATTAATATTCTTGATGTTAACAGGAATTGCTCCAGACACGACGATTATTAAAATCTTCTGAAAATGAAAGCCGACAGCCTGTGAAAAAATTTCTCACGGTATCGGCTTTATTTTTTGTACTTATTATATTTCTTGGATTAAAAGAATTGCAGGAATTTTACTTTATTCTTTTTCGTTTTTCTATTAATATAATTTTTGCTTATATTTTTATATGTAAAATAAGCGGCGTTTCTTTGTCATGCCTTTATACTATTGTCTTGAAAATGATATTGAAGGGGCTGAAAATATGAGTGAGAACGGTAAAGATAAAATCAGGGGTATTCGTATCCGCACAGTCAGTTATACGATGATTTTTCTTTCCATTGTGCTGTATCTTGTCCTGCTTTATGCCACCCGTCAAGTTTCAAATGAATATGAAGTTGTTGTCGCTGCCACAGATGATTATATCATGTGTGATGCGCAGGCGGCGCAGCTTGCACAGGGTTCTAATTATTTGACAGAACAAATTCAGCTCTATGTGGTGACGGCAAAGCCGGAATATGTGCATAATTATTTTGAGGAAGTCAATGTGGCAAAGCGCCGTGAGCATGCGCTCAAGGAATTGGAGCAGTATAATGTTCATCCGGAGACACATCGTTTTCTTGAGGAAGCGCTTGCCCGTTCCAATCAATTAATGGAGCGGGAAATTTATGCCATAAAATTAACGGCATTGGCTCAAGGTGCGGATTTGCAGGAGTTCTCGGAAACTGTCCAAAAAACGGTTTTGAAGCGTGAAGATGAGAACCTGACCCCGGAAGAAATGCAGGAAAAAGCCCGCCAAATGATTTTCGGTATCGGCTATCAGGAAGCAAAAGCTTTGATTATGAGCAGTATTGACTATTTTGTGAATGATGCCGTCAGCAATACTTATAAAAATCAGCAGAGCAGCTTTTCAACGCTCAATGAAACAATTATATGGAGCAAAGTTTGTCTGAGCATTTTATTTTTGCTTAATTTGATTACCTTTGCCATGATTATTTTGCTGATTATAAAACCGCTTCAATTATATATAAATTGTATTAAAGATGAAAAACGTCTGGAAATTATCGGTTCCTACGAATTTAAATATCTGGCGCTGACCTATAATGATATCTATGAAGTAAAAGCTTCCCATGAGGCAATGCTCCGCCGGAAAGCTGAGCATGATGCCTTGACAGGACTTATCAACCGCGGTGCCTTTGAGCAAATGAAACAGCTTTTTACTGCTAATCCTGTTCCTTTGATTTTGCTGGTTATTGATGTAGATAAATTTAAGTTTATTAATGATGGCTTTGGACATGAAGTGGGCGATCGGATATTGAAAAAAGTTGCGGATGCGCTGAAAAACAGTTTTCGTTCCGGTGATTACCCTGCACGAATCGGCGGCGATGAATTTGCCGTGATTGTGATAGATGTTAACGAAAGCGAGAAAGATGTCATTCAGCGCAAAATGGAAAAAATTAACCGAATGCTTATGAACCCCGCTGACGGCCTGCCGCCTGTTTCCTTGAGTGTGGGCGGTGCTTTTTCCAAGCGCGGATTTGTTGATGATCTGTATGCCTGCGCTGACCGTGCCTTGTATGCGGTGAAAGAAAACGGACGCTGCGGCTGTCGTTTTTATGAGGATTTAGACGAACGAAAGAATACTGCGCAATGATTGAAGAGAGTATTTTTAAACAATATGTGCCTTGTTTTGAGAAGCTAAAGGAATACGGCTTTGTGCAACGTGAGGGCAGGCATAGTTTCAAAACATGCTTTTATGATAAACAGTTTGAGGCAGTGATAGACGTTTCAGAACAGGGCACTGTACAGGGAAAAGTCTTTGATGTCGCCAATAATGAAGAATACTTGCCTTTGCACATTGAAAGCTGGCAGGGAACTTTTGTTAACGAAATTCGTTCTGCTTACAAAGAAATTTTGCTCGGCATTCGCGACAGGTGTTTTACAAAAAATTATTTTATTTATCCGCAAAGCAACAGGACTGCGAACCTGATAAAAGCAAAATATGGTGATGAGCCGCTTTTTCTTTGGGATAAATACCCGGATTGTGCCGTGTTTAAAAATCTTGAGACCAATAAATGGTATGCCGCAATTCTGAATATTGAGCATGAAAAAATTGATAAAAGCAAATCAGGCGAAATTGAAATTTTAGATATAAAGGCTGACCCGAAAGACGTGCAGGAATTATTACAGCAAGACGGCTTTTACCCTGCATACCATATGAATAAAAAATCCTGGCTGACAGTTATTTTTGACGACAGTTTCAGTGATGAAAAGCTTATGGAACTCATAGCCAAAAGCTATGCTTTTACGGTGAAAAAAGCACGGAATAAAAAATAATCAAAAAAACTTGGCGTTAGATACACAAGGGCTTTTTGATAAGGACTTTTTCTTGGCTTGGTATTTGGCTAAGTTAAAATTATTTTTTTGCCAGATTTTTGAGTTTGTTGTAATCTGTGATAATAACAAGTTTTTTTGTAAATTGCTGAATGATATCTTCAGAAATCAGAAAATTAATATTACGTTTTAAAGCTGTATTGCTGATGCCGAGCAAAGAAGCAATATCGCTTTTTCCAATGAGCGGAACAAATTCATGGGCAAAATTATGGTGTTTTCCCATGGAATACAAGTACCAGCAAAAAAGCTCCAGACTGCTTTTAGTGCAAATGGCATTGGTCATGGTTTGTATATTGAGCAATTTTACGGCTATGGAATAAAACATATTTTCCATAAGGTGCGGATAGTTTGCTTTAAAACTTTCATTAATGAGTGCAGAATCAAAATAATAAATTGTTGTAGGGCAGGTGCAGCTGAAAAGGATTTTATCAGAATAGGCTTTTGATAAAAAACTTGTTTCATTAATGAGCGCCCCTTTTTGAAAAATGAAGTTTGTGCGGCAGTTTCCTTCATTTTCAATAAAGAGCCCTTTTACGCTTCCTGTATGGACATAACAAAAATCATAGCTGTTTTCACTGACAAACAAAAAATTCTGGTTCTTTTTATAGTGAATAATTCTGCAATATTCTTGCGCTTCTTCCCAAATATTGCTGATATTATAAATTAATCCGGGGTAACTGATTTTTTCATTCGCGAGGATCATATTATTTTTCTGATTTTTTGTTAAAGTTGTTTTTATGCTAATTGCTCCAATTGGAAGAATACAGGTTTTAGAGCGTTTCCGATAAATCTTGAGAATTTTATTTTTATACGCTTTAATATTAAAAAGTTTTGAGAGAGGGTACAGGGAGAGAACTTTTTCGCTTTTGCTGTTAGCGAACTTGTGAGCTTTACAGATAAAGACAGCAGAGATAAAAGTTCTTTCCCTGTAAAATTGCAACTATTTTCGGAAACGCTCTAGAACTTTAATGAATGAAATATTTTTTTGAAAAAGAAAGAGAAAATAAAAAGCCCTTGGCATTAGATACACAAGGGCTTTTTGGGCAATGGTTGTTTTTATCGTAAAATTGTATGGGGCGGAAATTTATAAAACAGCGTCGAAACCTTGTCCGTCAATGATTTCTTTTGCTTGTTCTCTGGTTACGCTGCCGTCCCAGGTAACACACTTTTTTGCAAGGTCAACAACAACATTGACTGCTCCTGCTTTGGTCATGGCTTCTTTGACGGAATTACTGCAATTTTGGCAATGCATGCCGTTTACGGTTATGGTCAGCATGGATTTTTCCTTTTTTTTGAAAATAATTATCTATTAATATAAATCGTATTTTTTTGTACGCAAGGGGCGGGAGAAAACCTGTGCAAAAAATAATTGTATGCACATTGATTTTTTTCTGTATAGAGCAATTTCTGGTAAGAACAAGAATATTAATTCCCTGTTATGGACGACGTCCATAACAGGGCTTTGAGGGGGATTGGGGGAAATCATTTCCCCCAAAGAAAATAAAAATTACGAATATTATGCGGAAATGCTCTAGCCGTTAGCGAAGAATGAGCTTTACGGATAGCGACAGCAGAGATCACCACTCCGAGCGTCATCTTTATGATACCCCTCTCTTGCGCATTGTGCGGAAAACTTGTATGCTTTATGCAAAGCTTTGATACTGCTTTTATTGGGCAATTCCCAGGGAGTTATAGATGTGTTTGATTTAATATTGAAATTCAGGCTTGAGGGCATGCATTGCTCTGCGTGTTCTTCAAGGATTGAGAAAGTTATATCCAAAATGCCGGAAGTGGAAAAGATAAGTGTGAGCCTTGCTTCCAATATGGCTATTGTGCGTTTGCATGAGGGCATGAGCGAAGAAAAGGCACAGCTTATTGAAACCATTATCGGCAAAATTGAAAATCTTGGCTTCAAGGCTTTTTATATTGACAATTCCGTGAGTGCAGCCAATTTGTGGCAGGAACAGCAGGAAAGCATGGGCAGGGAACTGGCGACTAAAAAACGCCGTGTGCTCATGGAAATTTTGTTTACTCTGCCTGTTTTTATACTTGCCATGGGCTATCATGCCGGCTGGGTGGGCATTACGCATGCTTTTGCTGATTTTCACAGTACGCATAATGCGATTTTTTCTTTATCTGCCGAATTATTTATTTTAATCCAATTGTTGTGTACGGCTGTCGTGCTGTGGTCCGGCAGGGATTTTTATTTGAAAGGTATTCCGAGTTTGTGGCACAAAAATCCCAATATGGATACGCTGGTAGCGCTGGGAACAGGCGTTGCTTTCGTGGTGAGCGTGTATTATGCAGGGCAGTTTTTTTATTCGGATTATTGTGCGGGCAAGGGTGAAATGCAGTATGTGCCCCTGCTTGCAAATGCTGTGCACTATTTGTATTTTGAATCTTCCGCTGTTGTCATTGCCTTGATTTCCTTAGGAAAATATCTGGAATTAAAAGCAAAAAGCAGAACGAGCCTTGCCATAAAATCCCTTATGGATTTGTCCCCTAAAACCGTGCTGCGCCTGAAAGAAAACGGTGAGCAGGAACGCATCGGCACGGAATATGTGTTTCCGCAGGATATGCTTTTTATCCCCAAGGGCGAACAAATTCCCGTGGACGGCGTTCTTGTGAAAGGCGAAAGCAGTCTTGATACTTCAGCTATCACCGGCGAATACATGCCCTTTGCGGTGAAAGAGGGCGATACGCTGATTTCCGGTTCCATTAATATCGGCACTGCCTTGACTATGCGCGCGGAAAAAACAGGCGAGGACAGTGTGCTGGCAAAGATTATCCGTCTGGTGCAGGAAGCGCAGAGCTCCAAAGCTCCTATTGCCAAATATGCCGATATTATTAGTCTTTATTTTGTACCTGCCATTTTGGGCATTGCTCTTGTCACCCTGCTGTATTGGCTTTTAGCGGCGGAAAATTTCGGACTTGCGGTGCTCTTTACGGTTTCCGTGCTGGTGGTGGCATGTCCCTGTGCGCTTGGTTTGGCTACGCCCATGTCCATTATGGTGGCAACGGGACGCGGGGCAAAGCTTGGCCTGCTCATTAAAAACGGTACAGCCTTGGAGCTTGCAGGCAAAGTGAATACCGTTGTTTTTGATAAAACAGGCACGCTGACAGAGGGGAAAGCAAGGGTAAGCCTTGAGTATGCGGCACAGGGCGCGGAAAAATCTTTGTTCCTTGCTCTTGCCTGTGCCATGGAAAAAAATTCTGCCCACCCCTTGGCAAAGGCTTTTTTAGAAAGCTTTCCCATGAGTGAACTTGCCTTGCCTGTTCTTGAGAATGTTGAAGAAAAAACAGGACGCGGCATACTCGCGGATTATAAAGGCAGGCAGTACCTTTTAGGCAATGAAGCATTTATGCGCGAGAACGGGCTTGCCTTCAGCAGGGAAGAACAAATTCTCATTGAAGAACTGACAAGTCAGGCAAAAAGTCCGCTCTTTTTGGGAGAAGTGCAAAGCGGCACTTTGCAGGCTCTTTTTTCCATTGAAGACAGCATTCGGGAAGAAAGTTTCAGCGTCATTGAAAAGCTTAAAAAACAGCAGATTACACCCATTCTTTTGAGCGGTGACAATAAAAAAACAGTGCTTTCTGCAGCCCGGAAACTGGGCATTGCCGAAGAAAATTGTTTTTATGAAGTTCTGCCCACCGATAAGGAAGCCTGCATTGCCGGGCTGAAAGAGCAGGGAAAATACGTTGCCATGGTGGGTGACGGTATCAATGACGCGCCTGCTCTGGCGTCTGCCCATGTGGGCGTTGTCATGGGCGGGGGCATGGATATAGCGCTTGAAGCGGGTGATATTGTGCTGCTTCGCGGTATTGCGGGGCTTGATACAGCGCTGCGCCTGAGCAAAGCCACCATGAATAATATCAAGCTCAGCCTGTTCTGGGCATTTTGCTATAATATTATTCTTATTCCTGTGGCATGCGGACTGTTTTATACCGCTTACGGACTCAGCTTTTCGCCCATGTTTGCAGGGGCAGCCATGGCGCTTTCCTCCGTTTCTGTGGTCAGCAATGCCCTGCGCTTAAGATATTTCAATTAATATGCAAAGCGAACACGTTACGCCGTATCAAGCCCTTTCTTTGCTCTTTTGGCAGTATATTGTGCTTGGTGCGGCAATGGGTGTTTTTTTCGTTTCTTTTCCTTTTCATGCAGGTTTGTGTTTAGGGCTGCTGCTCCTTTTTCTTGGAATGTATTATCGGGACAGGCGCATTTTTCGGCTGTTGCTGGTTTGTACTGCCTTTTTTGCGGCATATGGCTATACGCTGTGGCGGGAACCCGTGCAGAGCCCGGAAAGTCTTGTTTATTATCAGGAAAATTTTGACCCGCTTATTCCGGAGGTTTTTTGCGGAAAAATTACCTGTGTGCAGGGCGCGGGTGACGGGCGGCTGAGGATTTTTCTTTCCGATATCCATAAACAAGAGACAAGCCCCTGTCCGCATACAGGAAAAAGCTTGCAGGGCAATGTTGTTTTTACATGGGATAATTCGCCTTATGCTGCAAAACGCCCTGTGGCAGGGCAGTATTTGCAGGTAAAAGCAGCGCTTCGTCCCTTTTATGGGGCTTTGCAGAACTATTATCAGCGGCAGAATGTGTGGTACAGGGCGTATGCCTATGGCAAAAAACAGGCAGTAACTGTTTGCGGCGAGGGTGCGTATTGGAGCAATGTCCGCGAGAATTTGCGGCTGGCTTTTGTGCACACGCTTTTTGCAGAGGAACTGCGGAATGCCGGTCAGGAAAAGACCATTGATAACCAAGCCGCTGCAAGTTCCATAGGGCAGGCAAAAGCCATTCTTATTGCCCTGTTATTTGGTGATAAATTTTATTTGACGCAGGAAACAATTAATTTGTTTGCTGAATTTAATCTTTCTCACTCTTTGGCACTGTCTGGTCAGCATCTTTCTTTAGCCTGTGTGCTTGCCTGTTTTGCG
Organism: uncultured Mailhella sp.; assembly: GCA_948482415.1. Classification (GTDB taxonomy): domain Bacteria; phylum Desulfobacterota; class Desulfovibrionia; order Desulfovibrionales; family Desulfovibrionaceae; genus Taurinivorans. The sequence goes on along the minus strand of CAOMFZ010000028.1, from coordinate 3,161 downwards.
CTTTTCTTTGTTTCATGGTTTTCGCCCAGGGTTTACATGCATATCCCGAAATATCATCTTTTTGTGTATATGGGACTGGTGCTGGGGTTGCTTTACTGCTGGCTTGGTTCGACGCCTTATTCACTGCTCAGGGCGTATGCCATGGCAGGGCTTGCAGGGCTTTTGTATGTGCGGGCAAAACCCGTCGCTTTGCTGGATTTGCTTTTTTATGCTCTTGCTCTTTTTATTATTTTCCAGCCGCTGTCGCTCTATCAGCTAGGCGTGCAGCTCTCTTTCTGCAGTGTTTTTACCATTGCCTTTTTACTGCCGTTTCTGCGCTTTTCCTATAATAAATATTTTTTGCGGTTTCGTCCTGCTGTCCGCAAAACAGCCTTTGCATGTTTTTCGTTACTGGTGGTTTCCTGTGTTATTCAAATGGTAATGAGCCCGCTTCTGATCTTGTATTTTGGAAAAGTCAGTTATTTTTCTTTTTTGAATATTGTCTGGCTGCCGCTTTTAGCTTTTTGGGTTATGCCTTTGGCTCTTTTGAGCTTTTTATGCATGGGATTTTCTTTCGTGCCGCTTATTCTTGCCCTTGCCTGTGAGCCTGTTGTTCTTTTTATTGATACAATGAATGTGTGGGAAAACTTTTTCCGGCCTGCACAGGCTATGCGTCCCATGGGCTTGGCGCTGATTGGTTTTTATCTGCTTGTTTTGTTATTCTTTTTTTCTTTACGGCAGACAACGCAAAAAAGTCAGGTATTTTTAACCCTTGCCCTGTGTTTTCTCTTGCTGCCTGCGGGCTTGCGCGCTCTTCCCTTTGGTGAGGGCGCGTGTATTACTTTGTTTGATGTGGGAAACGGACAGGCAGTTTCCATACAGACAAAGGAAAAACATATTCTTCTTGATGTCGGCGGTATTAATTCCAGGCGCTTTAATGCGGGCAGGGATATTGCTGCCGCGAAGCTGACGCAAAATCAATTTCCAAAATTTGATTATATCATTGCCAGCCATGACGACACAGACCATATCAACGGCATTGCGCCCCTGTTGCAGGCATTTTCTGTCGGGGCATATTATGAAACAAGCTGTGTCACAGAAAAAAAGAGTTATGTAAAACGGCAGTTAGATGAAGTCCTGACTTTGCATGCAGTGCCTGTTCGGCAGCTTGGCATGGGGGATTATCTTGACCTTGGGGCGGGCTATGGTTTGGAAGTTTTATATCCGCCGAAACAGACTGATTTGTCTGCCGGTCTCTGGGCTTTGCCGGAATATTCACGAAATAACAGTTCTCTTGTTTTGCGTCTTATAAAAGACGGACACGGCATAGCACTTTTTTGCGGTGACAGTGAGGAAGAGGCTCTTGCCCGTCTTGTGGCTATGCAGGAAAATGGCGTTCATGATTTGCAGGCAGAGATTTTAGTTCTGCCGCATCATGGTTCTGAAAACAGTTATTCGGAAGCCTTTTATTCTTTGGTAAATCCGTCTTATGTGCTTGCGTCCTGTGCAAAATATAATCGTTTTCATTTTCCGGCACCTGTAATCCGCAAGTATTTTGAAACGAAAGATACGGCTTTTTTGACTACTGCCGAGCAGGGCGATATTTTCCTTTTATATGAAAAAGGCGAAATTTTTTTGCACAAGAAAACATTTTTACAAGCGTGCTATTCTATATTATAAGAAGGGGGCTTTGTGCGGGAAATTATTATAAAGGCTTTTGGTTATTTTGAGCCGGCTGCAGAAGAATGTTTGCAGGAACTTCATCAGCTGTGTGCGTCATGGTATTTGGACGAGCAGGTTTTTACCCTGGAGGGAAACGGTTTGCAGATTTATCATGAGGGCGAGTATTTTCCTGATGAGGAAGTTTCCGCAGTTTTAGCAAAGTATATAACAGAAAACAGTCAGGGAAAACTTGATGTTATTGACTATGAAGCATGGAAACTGCACCGTTATTTTTTGGCAATGCAGTACCAGCGGAAAGAAGATTTGGCACGGGGCATTGTGTATTCCCGTTCTTCTTCCCTTGACTATGCCCTGGAAGCGTCCATGCAGAAAAATAGTCAGGTGGAGATAAAATAATGAGTTCCTGTTGGATACAGGCAATGCGCCTTAGAACCCTGCCCCTTTCTCTTTCCGGTTTGGTTCTGGGGGGTGCTTTTGCCGGCTTTGACAATGTTTTTTCATGGCAGATTTTTGTCTTGAGTCTTGTGGTGGGCGTTTTATTGCAGATTTTGTCAAATTTTGCCAATGATTATGGTGATGCCCAAAAGGGAGCGGACGGGGAAATGCGGCAAGGTCCCAAACGGGCTGTTTCTTCAGGTGCAATAACGCAGCAGCAAATGAAAAGAGCCATTATTTTCACCGCAGTGCTCATTGTGCTGTTTTCGTTTTTGCTGTTTTATATAAGTTTTGGAAAAAATCTCATCGCGTGGGGAATTTTCGGGTTTTTGCTGTGTGCGTCCGTGTGGGCGGCGCTTTCCTATACCATGGGGAAAAATCCATACGGCTACAGGGCAAAGGGCGATTTTTATGTATTTATTTTCTTTGGACTGGTGGCGGTGGCAGGTTCTTATTGCCTGTACGGCGGCTCTTTCTATCATTTGCCCGGTTTTCCTGCATGCGGTGCAGGCTTGCTTTCCTGCGCAGTGCTCAATGTCAATAATATCCGCGATATGAAAAGTGATGCGTTTTACGGCAAGGAAACGCTTGCCCTGCGTCTTGGCGCTGAATACGCCCGCTATTATCATTTACTGCTTGTTTTCAGTGCCTTTTTGTGCTGGCTCGTGTATTTTTTGGTTATGCTGCCAACTGTCTATTTATTGCTTTTTGTCTTCTATCTGCCGCTTTGTTACAGCGCGTATACGGTATATACAAGCCATGAAGTTCCGGTACTGGATAAACAATTAAAAATAACAGCCGTCAGCACGGGTATTTTCCATTTAGCTGTGGCTGCGGCACTTTTTATGAGCTAAAGCATTTCCGGTAAATTTTGAGAATTTTGCAGGGGAAAAACTTTAGCTCTGCTGTCCATTTGCGTAAAGCTCGCTTACTCGCTAACGCAACCGACTTCGTCGCCTTCGGTGGCTGTAAAAGTTTCTTCCCTGAAAAAATCAAGTAATCCCTTTCAGGGCTTGATTTTTTCGCTACCGAAGGCGACGAAGTCGTTTCTCTTATGCCGAGTT
>CAOMFZ010000027.1 GCA_948482415.1 uncultured Mailhella sp. | reverse complement strand
GAAAAATCAAGCCCTGAAAGGGATTACTTGATTTTTTCAGGGAAGAAACTTTTTCAGCTACCGGAATGGCGGCGAAGCCGTTTCCCTTATGCCGAGTTTACGAGGCTTAGGGAAATAGACAGCAGAGCTAGAACACTTCCGAAAATAATTGCAACAAATTTTTATAAGAAAGCTTAAAAATTTTTGTAAAGGGGTGCAGGGGAAGAAACTTTTTATAAAAAGTTTTGCCCCTGCATAGAAAAGTTGCAAAATTTATTGGAAACGCTCTAATAGGCTTCCCTGTATGCCATTACTTTTTTGACAAAAGCCTGTGTTTCCTTGAAAGGCGGAATACCATTATATTTTTGCACATTGCCTGCCCCGGCGTTATAACTGGCAAGCGCCAAGGCAATATCCCCGTTAAATAATTCCAGTTGCTGCTTTAAATATTTTGTCCCTGCAAAAACATTATCCTTTGCATTGACAGGATTGAGAAGTCCCAATTCCTTCTGTGTTTCGGGCATAATCTGCATTGCGCCCACTGCCCCTTTATGGGAAACCGCATGGGCAATAAAATTGGATTCCACTTTGATAACTGCCCAGATAAGCGCCTTTTCAACGCCATAGGCTTGCGATGACTCTGCAATCACCTGTTCCCAATCAACAGTTTTATCCGTTTCATAATTATGCCTTACACTGACCATTCTGGGCATTGCCAATAATTTTGCCGACGGAGAAAGAGCATAAACATCTATGTCATCAATGAGATATTCATGTTCTTTTTCTTTTATAACTTGCTTGTTTTGTTCATTAACCGGATAAATCTGCTGAGCAGTTTGTGTTTCTTCCTCAATTATTTCATAGGATAAAATTTCACCCTGGTTTGCATAACAAATACAGGGAAAAAGAAAAAAAACGAGCCCTAAAACGTTACGCATTATTGACTTTTGAAAAATAAAGCTCAATGAGATTTTTTTTATCGGAATAACTGTAAGAAAAATGCTTTGTCAGGGATTTGATCAGGTGAATGCCTAGTCCGCCAATGGGGCGGCTTTCCGCATCAAGCGTCAAATCCGGCTCAGGAGCTTCAAGAAAAGGATTGAAAGGCTTGCCGTTATCACAAACCCAAAAGCAGAAATATTTTTCATCATCCAAAAAAACTTCCCTGCAGCCGACTTCTGCTTCCCCCTGCTGAGTATCCTCATAGGCATACATAAAAACATTCACCAGCAGTTCTTCTGCCACAAGCTCCACATGGGGCTGCAAAAAAGCACATTCCGAAGGAATATGTTCTTCAATAAACGCATTGACAACTTTCAGATTATCAAGATTTGCAGGAACTTTTAAGGTTGGCATACTTCCTCCCTTTTATAAGCTCAGTGCTTCTTCTTTGGTGGTACAGATTTTGAGAATGGATAAAAAACTGGAAATTTTAAATACTTCATACACCATGCTTTGCAAGCCATAAAAAACAAGCGGAATTTGTTTTGCCTTGCTTGTTTTTTCCATAAGCAAAATTCCGCGCAGACCAGCAGAGCTGATATATTCCAAGGCAGACATATCCACCAGGATTTTTGAAAAATTTTTGTCTAAATTTTCTTTACAAACGTTCTCAAAGGTGCTCACAGTGGTTGCGTCCATTCTGCCGTTGAGTTCCAAAATGCAGATAGTATCCTGTTCTGTAACTGTTATATTCATAATAACTCCCTGTTATCTATAGCTTAATAATAAACCTTGACTAATTTTTAACCAGCCGTCAAGGGTCACAAAAAGCAATAATTTAAATGGCAGTGAAATAGTCATGGGCGAAACCATCATCATTCCCATTGCCAGTAAAATATTGGATATAATTAAATCAATCACAATAAACGGTAAATAAAGCAAAAAACCAATTTGAAAGGCTTTTGTCAATTCTGAAATGGTAAAGGCTGGAATTAAAATAAGAAAATTGGTATCTGAAATAAAATTCTGCTTGTCCTGAGGCCAAATTTTCTGCGCTGTCTGCACAAAGGTTTTCGTAATGGCAGGGTCAGTATTTTTTACTAAAAATTCCTGCAAAGGTACGGAAAGATCAGAAATAATATCAATCATCTGCGCAGGCTGTACATCAGAAGGAATTGTTTTTTTATCCAAAATTCCTTTCATATCCATAACCATGGGAGCCATGATAAAAAGCGTCAAAATCATTGCCAGCCCATTCATAACCATGGTAGGCGGAATTTGCTGCACGCCAAGAGCATTGCGCACAAGAGACGTTACAACAATAATCTTCACATAGGAAGTTATCATCATAAGAAAAAACGGCGCAAGCCCCAACGTTGCCATTCCCACTATAAAATAGAGGGGATTTACTCCAGCAAACATACACTATCCTACTTATTTATTTCAACAACCTGCACACCAACCGTGCCGTTTATATCCACAATTTTTCCTTTTCCAATACTCTTGCCGTTCACAAAAAGCGTAACAGGCGCAAGAAAATCATTTTCCAAAGCAAACACATAACCGGCATTAATACTTTGTAAATCCTGCAGACTCATCATTCTTTCTGCAAGAGAAAATTGCACATTGACCGCAATATTTTCTACAGAAATGGGCGAACTTACCTCAGAACCAGCTTGGGTATTTTCTTCTGCTTTTTTTTCTTCCATTTTTTTATCCTCACCAGTTTTTGTCTGCGCTCCGGCATCGGGTGTTTCCTGTTCATTTTGCTTATGGCAGGCAGATATCCATTCAACTATTTCAATTTCTTTATCTTTTAAATTTCCAAGCCAATAATCGCCTGTTCCGAAAGCCGTATTTTCTTTCTGCCCGTACAAACAGGGATAAAGCCGAATTTGCGCATTTTTCGGATAATATTCATCAAAAAGAATATAATCACCTAAGGAAACAGCCTGCAAATCCTGTACGGTAAGTTCAGTTTGCCCGACACAAAAAGCCAGCGGCAAACGCACCTCGGAAAAAGCCTGTCCGTCTTTCTTTTCCGGCACTAAAACTTGTTCCAGTTTTGCCAAAACCTGCAAACTCTGCTGTTCTTCGGGAATTTGCACATAAAAAATATTTTGCGGGGAAATTTCACTTTCACTTTTTTCTTCAAAAGCAAACGCCAAATATGCAGAAAAATCTTCTTGCTGTGCCGGAAATTCAACTCCTTCAACAGTAATTTCCATACCAAGTTTTTGGGAACATTGTTTTATAACAGGCGTAAAAACAGACTCAAGCAAAGCCTGTTTTACTTCCAGAGGAAAAAGGCCTGCATAGTTTTCCTGTATTTCATCAACATTTTTAATGGCAGGATTATACAAAAGAATATCGTCCTTTTGAAACGCAATTTTCCATGTGCTTGTGCCAATTTTTAAGACAAGGACAAAGGAGCAGGTGTCAATTTTTTTATCAAAAAGCGGACGAATTTGAATATTTTTTCCGTAAAAGTCAAAAGTACAAACAGTATCAAAACAAAAGAAAAAATTGCCAAAGCGCGCGGCATAAGGAGAAAGCTGAGGAAAAATTTTTCTTTCATATTGGATTGCATTCATAAAATACCCTTTTTCTTCTGCACCATATATTTTCAAAGGATTTTTATTAATATACCCTCTATCCTCGTAATTTTCAAGATAAATTTTATTTGCTTCCATTGCAACATTGTGGGCAGGAAGAGAATTTTTTTGGCAGAAAAAAGCAACGTATTTGTTATTGCACTTTTTGACAAGCTCAGCTATATTTTTGTAAAATAAAAGGAAATGTTATGCGTAAAATTTTCATATATTTTTTTGTTTTTCTGTGCAGTTTTTGTTTAAGTACGGAAAGCTTCGCTCATCCTCTCAAAAATTCTCCCTCTCCAAAATGGCGCATTGCCTATGTCGAGGGCGGTCCTTATTCCGAATATCAATCCACCTTTATGGCAATTCTTAAAGGGTTTATGCAGCAAAATATACTCAAAAAAACGGCTTTACCCCCTGTCAACAGCTTTGCGGACAGCAGAGAAATCTGGAACTGGGCGGTGCAAAATACCCAAAGTGATATCATTGAATTTATTCCTGACGGTTTCTACTCTGCGAACTGGGATTCCGAACAGAGAATTGAACAGAAAAAAACGGTTTTAAAACGTATCAATGAACAAAATGACATTGATATTATTCTTGCCTTCGGCACCTTTGGGGGATCTGATTTTGCCACTGATGAACATGATGTTCCTACCTTTGTCATGTCTGTAACCGATTATGTCCAGGCAAAAATCATTGTTTCTCCGCAGGATTCCGGGCGTGACCATGTTCATGCATCAGTAGAAACAGGACGCTATGAACGCCAGCTTGCAACATTTTTCGACGTGTTCCATTTCAAAAAACTGGGCATTCCCTTTGATGACAGTGAGGACGGCAAAGCAACCATTGCCTTGACACAGCTGGAAAATGCAGCAAAAAAACTGGGCTTTGAAATTGAGCTTTGCGGATTTAATACTCTGGAAAGCAAGGATAAAGTTGTTGACAACCTCATTTCCTGTCTGGAAGATTTAGGCAAGAGAAGTGATGCCATTTACATGACTATGAACACTGCCATGCAGCGCGACAGAATGACCGATATTTTAGAGCCTGTTATCAATGCGGGACTTCCCACTTTTTCTCAGTTAGGTGTTGATGAAACAGAACTGGGAGTGCTGATGAGCCTGTCACAGCCAAGTTTTGACAATGAGGGGCTCAATACTGTCAATGCGATTATTGAAACCATAAACGGCAAGCTTCCGCGTGAATGTGAACAGGAATATTCCGGACCGTTGGGACTTGCCATCAATTTAAAAATGGCAATGCTCATCGGCTGGAACCCTCCCTTTGAAATTTTAGCCGCTGTTGACAATATTTTCCATGAAATAAGGAATGATACCAAGTGAGGCATAAATATAATCAAAAATTCCTCATTATTGGCGGGCTGATTTCCCTTATCCTTTCCCTTGTCCTTTTTGGGGGGCTTGTTCTTTCAGCTATGTACAACCAATACAGGGACGTGCAGATTTCTTTGTATGGCTACACGGGAATAAGTCTCGCTGACAATATCAACCGTATTACCCGCCTTGGCATTGAGCCAAACCGTATGGCTGACCTTACCAGCAAAATTCAATTTTATGCCAAAGATGAGAATAAAATCCTTATTGTTGACAAAGAAAGCCACACTATTTTGGCAAAATGGAATTATCCGCTGGAAACGACTTTTATTCTGCCAAGTGAGCTGAAAACTGAAAAAAATACAATCAAAAGCTTTACCCAAGATCGTATTGTCTGGACAGTTTCGCCCATTGTAAACCGTGAGGGAAAAGAACTTGCCTTTGTCCTCGTGGGCATTGAGCAAAGTTATTTCAGCTCACCCATTTATGATGTCATAAAAACGCATTTCAAAAGCTTTATATTCATCAGTCTGCTTGCTTCTCTGCTGCTGATTTTGCTTTGTTATTTTGTCACCAAAAAACTGAATAACAATGTGTCCGAACAAAAACACGAACATGCTTTTATTTTTGGCTCTTTTCTTTTTCCCTTAATTCTGGCACAACTATTTATCAGTTTCTCAATAAAACCGACCTTTACCGCCATTCAAAACCAAAACTTCAATCTGACAGGTTCAACAATTTGCAGCCGGATTATCCAAGACATTGAACATATTGATAATTTAGGCGTATCTTTTCAGAGTATTCAAGATTCCTTTGCTGCCCATACGCAAAAACTCCAAATGCGTTTTCCCTGGATTAAAAATTTCCAGCTTGTTGAAAATAAACATCATTTTTCTTTTGATAACGGCGAAATTATTACTGAAACAGAATGGGAACAAAGCAAAAATCCTCAGGATATTCTTGTATCCTATTCATCTTTCAATAAACCCTATACCCTGAATATTCTTTGCAATACCAAAACCATTCAGGACAACCTTTTTGGCATTTTACTGGATACGCTGACTATCACGCTGATTTCTTTTGTTTTTATGGTGGAAATGCTGTATTTCCTCATTTTGAAAGAAACAACCAATCTTCTTGCGCCGCAGGAACGGCTTTCAGACCAGCCTAAATTTATGCGTACGATTATTTTCCTGTGCATATTTGGCACGTCTATGCCCATATCTTTTCTGCCCATGCGTATGGCAGAAATTTCTTCAGACCTTTTCGGACTGCCCAAAGACATTGTCATGGGTCTGCCCCTTTCCTGTGAAACCCTTATCACCGGCATTTCCCTGTTTTTCGGGGGCATTATGGCACAGAAAAAAGGCTGGCGCCCCCTTATGCTCTGGGGAAGTCTGCTCGTCACCATCGGCAGTATTGGCAGCGGCATAGCGAGAGACGCCCTGACCTATATTCTTTCCCGCTGTCTTTCCGGCTATGGGTACGGATATATTTATTTGATGTCCCAAGTCTTTGTTATTGCAAAATCAAATCAGGAAAACAGAACAGCCAATATTTCAGCCATGCTTGCAGGACTGTATGCAGGTTTACTTTGCGGCAGTGCCTTTGGCGGACTTGTTGCCGACCGTTTTGGCTATGCCCCTGTATTTCTGGTTATTGCCAGCGTTATCGGTGTGCTGGGACTGTGTATATTCTTCTTTGTGCCTAAAGAAACACACAATGCCTTTTCAAAAAACGAACCAAAAAGCGACACAAAACAAAAAATCCCCTTTAAGGATATCTGCCGATTTTTTACCAATCCCAAAATGGCAAGTCTCCTGCTTATGCACATTATCCCCTGTGCCTTTGTCACAACCTGTCTTTTCCAGTTCTATGTGCCCATTTCCCTTGATAATGCAGGTGTAAGCCCTGCCGGCATTGGACGGGTAACGATGATTTTTTGCCTTGTTATTGTCTATATCGGACCCTATCTTGGCATTTTAATTGACAAAAGCAAAAACAAAGCCGCATGGATTTTTTATGCTGACCTTGTAGGCATACTTGCGATTATGGCACTTGCGTGGTTCAGTGGTTTATGGGCTGCCATTTTAGCGGTATTTTTACTGGGCGTCTGCAATACTATTGTCTATTCCGTGCAGGGCGTGTATGCGCTGGAACTGCCTGCCACCAGAATTTTCGGCGATGCAAAGGCAATGACCGTGTACAATGTTGCAGAACGCATAGGGCAAGTACTGGGTCCCATTACCTTGGGACTGACCATAAGCCTGTATGGCGGCACAGCTTCCCTTTACGGCATGGCACTCACCTTTTTCATTATGTGTATCATTTTCCTCTTTATTTCACGATTTAAAGATTAGAGTAATTCCGGTAAATTTTGAGAATTTTATTTTTATATGCTTTTATATAAAAAATTGTTGCAATTATTTCCGGAAATGCTCTAAAATGTAGTTTTAACTACATTATAAAAAAAAACTCCTCACTCTGAATAAACTTCAAAATGAGGAGTAAAGGGAGAAACAAAATTTTTAGAAAAATAAAAATCGGTTATGCAATTTCAGCTTTAAAAAGATTTTCACGGAGAGCAGAACGATATTTCAGCATCATAGCATCTTCAACAGGCTTCAAGCCTTGCATACCTTGCGGCATTTCGGCGGTTACCTGAGCAACAGTAACAGGAAGCTGATGGTCACCACAGGCATCATATACCATTTTGCCGGCAGCAAGTGCCATGGCACGGGTAGGCCAGCTGACAGCGCCGTCAACAGTCAAAGGACTTGCAAGATAACGAATTTCAGAATTTTTAAAACCTTTTACGAGTTCAATGGTTTTAGCAAGGTCAGCACTGTCAATGCCTGTGCCGTACAGACTTTCATAAACAGCATTGTCGCCTAAAATGTTTAATTGCAGTTTTTCAATAACATTCAAGGCAAGGATTTTTTCAAGCAGCGCACTGTTTCTGCCGTCTGTCTGCATGCAGATTGTCAAGCCGCCGGAAGCTAAATGTTTTACCAAAGTCAGGAAATTTTCTTCCTGATCTTTTGGACAGCAGGAAAGATATAAACCGGAAATCCAGCCGTGCAGCAAATCACTGCGGGTTACAGCACCGGCATTTTTGAGTGCATCGCCGGAAAGCATGTACGCAATAACTTCGCCGCTGCCCTGGCGGATAATTTCACCGTTATAAAAAAGAGGGAACTCTACGCCCTCAGGGTTACGATAAATTTTAGGACGATTTGTTCTGTAAAAGGTATTAAATTCTTCAGCTTGAGCTTTAAAGTCAATGGTATCATAACCAATGCCGCGATCATTAAAAAATGCTTTAACAATTTTACAACGAATACAGTCTGGAGCTGTGTATAATGTAATAGCCATAGCGAAATCCCCTTTCATTTTATTTTTTATGAAAAACTATTTTTTCCATTAAAGTCACTATAAAAAACTTTTTGATAAAAAAAAGCAACATTAACTACAATTTCGCACTTTTTTATAATTTTTTTTATTTTTTTTGCACAAACAAAAATAGCTGCCCATAAGACAGCTTTTTTTATTTATTGCTTTGTTACAGAAAACGGTTGATAATCAATCACCTATAAAACATGTATTCTTGTTTTTCTGAAAGAAAAACAAGCACTGTGGGGGTATGGGGGAGCGGTAGCCGTTAGCGAGTTTACGAGCTTTACGGATAGCGACAGCAGAGATAATCATTTCCCCCATAAAAAAAATTTTATAATTATCTTTTGTAGTTATAAAATCAACCTGATACTAAAACAACGCATTATTTATTCAAGAATAATTTATTAATTGTTATTCTTCATCAGGGTCTTCAACAGAAGCGACGCAAAGGGCATTGCTGCCTTCGTACGGAGTGCAGCCTTCCACTTCCACTTCATGTACTCTGTCACCAAATGCAGCCGCACCCGGAACACGGAAAGTTTTCACATCGAGCGGAGCAATAGGCGTTTCCACCGGCTTTTGAACTTGCGGAACCCATTCGTATGGTACGCGGTACGCACGATAGGTCATATTCATGGGCACCATTTTTCCTTTGTAAGGAGAAATAAATTCCCAAACAATTTCATAGTCTTTTGTTATTTCAAAGACACGGCCGTCAGAGCCTTCAGTAATCAGGGTATTGCCGTTTGGCAGACGCTGCATGCCGCTGATAAATGGACTGTAGAAACGGTTGGAATCCATAGGCATAAGATGTCCGGCTTCCGCAGGCGTATACTGCCATACAATTTTTTTCTCAACCGGGTCTATTTCAAGCACACGGGAATAATCACGAAGAGCTGCCTTTACGCCCGCAGGAGCTCCGGGGTTTGGCACGTCATAACCTGCCCAGCCGCCGTTATCAAAGACCAGAATATTGCCGCCGCCGGGAAGTGTATGCGGAATCATATGTGCATGGTGCTGTCCGATAATCCAGCCAATAGCTCTTTCTTCAGGTGTTGCATTATAATCGGGACCGAGTTTCCACACAATTTTGCCGCTTGCTTTTTCAATAATGAAAATAATATTGGATTCACGGCTGTCCACAATAATATTATCAGGGTGGAAGCGTTTATCGCCCTTATCATACCATTTATTAGGACCAAGCACAGACATGGAGTTGATGTGCATCCAGTCGCCCATGCCTTCCGGCTGTGTCGGACGATAATTAGGATTGCGGCAAAGAGCGTTTTTTGCTGCTTCACTGAAACCAAATTCATGGAAATGGTCATTGCAGCGCCATTCCCAAACAATATCGCCGTCCCAGTCCACTTCTAAAATCACATCATCTAAAAGAAGTTTGTCAGTGATATTTTTGTTGCGGGCATTTTTATGGCAAAGCACAAGGGTATTGCCTGACAAAGATTTTGGCTCCATGTCGGGCGCATAATAGCCGACCGTGCTTCCTTCACGCTGGAAATCGTGATGATAGCGAGCCATCCAGCGAGGTTCATAACCCGGATCTTCAATATATTCGTTGCGGTCAAATTTCCAAACTTCTTTACCGTTCCAGTCAAGCTGTACAACATCTGTCTGATCCTGTACGGAATATTTGCCGGTACGGCGGCCGCGGCTGGTGACAAGATAACCGCCGGGGAAAATTTTATTAGGGAAACCGTGCACGCCTTTCCACACATTGTGTTCCCGTCCGTTCATATCCATCAGCACAGCACCAACTTCCTGCGCCTGAAAAATTGTCAGTCCGTTCCAGCATTTTTCAGGGTTATAAATTGTAACCCCGGTAGGATAAATAGTAGGATGTCCCATAATATATTACCTCCAATTTGTTTTTTACATAATCCACAGCCACCATGGAATGGCAACGGCGAGCAGGAAAGGAATTGTCAAAATCATTCTTGCGGCAAGAACCTTGACCATACTGCCGAAATGAATATAGCCAAAGCCGTAGAAAATAAGCAATACAGCATATTCATAGGGGAAGAGATAGTTATCAAAACCATATTTGAAAGAGAGATACATAATTCTTGGTTCAAGTCCCATATTGACAGCAAGTTCGGCAATAGGACTGGAGAAAGAAGCTGTTGCAGCAAGCGGAGTTAAAATAAAGTTGCCAATGGCACCCACTAAATAAGAACAAATGCTTGCACCATAAATTCCCATTCCTTCAATATAGCCAAATGTATTGTCTGCCATCCACTGCGTTACTTTCAAATAATTGCCGGCACTGCCGATTGCCATACAACCCATGATAAAGAAAATAGGACAGAAATTGACTTCTTTAATCTTTTTCCCGTTCATCAGGCTGACGCCGGGCAGGAAGCTGACAGCAGCAAGAAGAATCAGTCCCATGCCGGGGGTAAGTCCATGCAGTTTGTCTGTCATCAAAACTATCAAGGTAATAATAAGCAAAACAGTGGCAATTTTTTCATCCTTGCGCATGGGTCCAAGTTCTGCATAACGGGCATAAAGGGCTGCACGAAGTTCCTCTTTATTGACTTTGCTGGGAAGCAGAACAACAACAATTGCCACACTCATAATAGTAAAAACAGTTGCAGGAAGCAGGTTCCAGCCGGCATATTGCAGCCAGCTTGTTTTCAGCCCCATAACAGCATCAACCTGACTCATTCCAATAACAAGATCTCCGCCGCCTGTTAAAAAGGCATTTTTAGAACTGGCAACAGCTAAAAATGCCACCAGCATAAGAGCAGTTGCTTCACGGGATTGTTTTTTGAAATCCAGGGATTCACAAAGACTGATGACAATGGCGCAGAAAATAATTCCCTTGCCTGTGATAGCCGGAACAAAAGGATTGATAATGTAGCTTGCTATCATAAGTCCCCAGATAGTTCCGGTAAAAGAACCGCCCATCAGCTTCATGCAGCCTAAACCGATGCGTTTGCCAAGCCCGGTATCCTGCAAAATTTTACAAAAAATAAAACCGCCGATAACAATATTCGGCACATCACCAAGCCAGTTATTATAGACAATCTTCCCGGGAACACCGCAAAGAGCCATATACAGCACAGGCAAAACAAGACCTGTTGCCGTATCATTGACCAGCTCAAAGCCCCAAATACAAACCATACATATGGTTATTGCCAAAAACATTGCCATTTCATGGGTCATTGCTTTTCCGTCAATAGGCAATGCAAAATAAACAATAGCCGGAACAATAAGCGAAAAAAGCCATTTTAAAATTTGCTTATTGAAACCACCGTTTTCTACAACTTGTGCCATATAAACTCCTTGCAACAAATGTTATATTTTTCACATTAAATTTTTCGTACAATTTTTTTTTGAAAAAAAAAGTAGCGATAACTACATTTTAAGCTTTTTTTTTAAATTTTTTTGCGATATATTTTTTGCATGAGGTAAACATGAATGATACAGAAATAAAATCAATCCATGAATTCAGCCAAGTTTCACAAAAAGATATGCGGGAATGGGATAAATATCTTCCTCTTGCAGTAAAACAGAAACGTCCTAAAGGATATGAACTGTTTAAAGGCGGTGAAATTTGGAATAAACTTTACCTCTGCCAACAGGGGGAAGCAAAATGTATTCGTGTTTCCCCTGAGGGAAAAGAAAAAATTTTATGGCAGGGCGTTGCCCCCTGTCTTTTAGGGGAAGGGCCCTTTTTTGACGGACTTCCTACGCTGAGTTCTTTTGTTATTACCAAACCAAGCATTCTCTATGCATTTTCTGCTGAAACCGTTTATTCCGTTCTTTTAAAAGATCCTGATATCGTTACCTCAATTATTCGTCATCTTTCCCATAAAATCCGCCTTATGCATAATCAAAACTGCTGTTTAAGCTTTTCTGAACTTTCTTCACGCATTTGCATGTATTTATACCAAAAAATGTATTCTTCCGACGATAAAAAACAATTTTATTCCATTCCGGGGCTGACACAGCAGGATCTTGCCAACCATTTATCTGTCCACAGAGTAACCCTCAACAAAACCTTAAGACTTTTGGAACAGCAGGGAATTATCGGTCCCTACAATAAAAAGATTACCTATATTCTGGATATTGACACTTTTATGCGTCTCATCCAAGAATAACATATTGTTTTATATAACGAAACAAAGACAGGCGCAGCATGAACAAGATTGTTTACAATTTTTTTGGATTTTTACTTTTTATCTCCCTTATTCTCAATTTTTATTTGCTCTATGAAATCCATAAAAACAGAGAATATTTTGAAGTGCAGGACGGTCACTTTATTGCCGTTGACGTGCTCAATGAACTTTATCTCAACAGCCGGCAGCTTGATAACTATTCCCAGATGTACATCCGCACCCAAAAACCTGAACACCTCGCCAGCTACAACAATACAGCCGACCAGCTTTTTGGACAGGCTCCCAGGGTAACGAGCTCTCTTTACCATTTAAAATCCATTGCACTTCTTGATATTATTGATGAAAATATTCCTGCCGGCAGTCATAAAGACAGTCTTATTAAAATGCATGATGAATTGATTATCCAGCATGAATTACAGCAAAAAGCTTTTGATGTCATGAGTGAAGAACTCACAAACAATGACAAGGCATTGGAAATTCTTTCCGATCCTTTGTATTTGGACAGCATGAATCGGATTATTAAGGATTATAATGAAATAATCAACAATGCACAGCATATTGAACCAACCCGTTCCCCCATCAACTTTACCTTTATTCATGTTTTTTTAGGCTGTTTTGTAACCATTGCTCTGGGCTGTGCGCTCATTTTCATTCATCATCTCATACATCTTTCCGGCAATAAAATGAATGTTGAAAAATATATACACCTGCTGGTTAATGCCATGCCTTTTGCCAGTTTAATTTTTGATGAAAAAGGAAAGGTCATCGGCTGCAATAACAGACTAATTGAGCTTTTAGACATACCCAGTACAGAAGAATTTATCAAAAACTTTACAAAGTATTTTGCTAAAGAACAGGCAAAACAAGTCGTTACATCGTTTATACACGAAAAAAATGAATTTATTCAAAAAAACAGCATTGCAAAATTTAAATGGATTTTCCTCGATGCAGCAGAAAATCCCATTCCATGCGTTGTCACTGCCATGCATTTTCGTTTCCGTAATAAAAGCTATTTCATTTATTATGTTTTTAATTCCCAAAAAGAAATGGAAATGAAAGCAAAAATCAAAGAACAGGAAACACGCATACAAATTATGCTCGATGCAACGCCGCTTTGCTGCACAATTTGGGACGAAAACTACAACCTTGTTGACTGCAATAATGAATGTATACGCTTTTTCAATTTTGCGTCAAAACAAGATTTTATTGAAAACTTTACCAGACTTGTCCCGGAATATCAGCCTGACGGAGAACTTTCATTGTCAGAACATCAAAATAAGCTTAAAAAAGCTTTTGAAACAGGACAAGAAACCTATGAATGGCTTTATCAGGATTTAAATCAGGAACAAATTCCCTGCCACATCACCCTGAAACGGATAAAATACAAAAAAGGCAACATTATTGTCTGCTATTCCCGTGACTTGCGCGAAGAAAAAGCCATGCTCGCCAGACTTAAGAATAAACAAAATGCCCTTCTTGAAGCAAAACTGCAATCCGAACGGGAAGCAAAAGCAAAAAGCGATTTTCTGGCAGTGATGAGTCATGAAATCCGTACCCCGCTCAATGTCATTATCAATGTATTCGGCTTTTTAACTGAAACCAATCTTGAAGACAAATACAGAGATTTTGTGGAAAAAGGCATTTCTTCCACCACGCTTTTGCTGCATACCATTAATGATATTCTGGATTATTCAAAAATTGAAGCAGGACAGCTCAATATCGAACATATTCCGCTTTCTTTGGACGAATTGGCAAAAAATATCTATAATCTCTTTACGCTGCAAATGACCCAAAAAGGCATAGATTACAGCATTGATAAAGACCCTGCCCTTGAAGACAGCTGGCTTGGTGACGCTATCCGCATTATGCAGATTCTGACCAACCTCATCAGCAATGCCTTTAAATTTACGGAAAAAGGATCCATTACCATAAGAATACGCAAAATTTCCGAAACGACAGAAAATAAAACAAAAACTGCCCTGATATCTTTTGAAGTTATTGACACGGGCATTGGCATTACAGAAGAGCAGATGAAGAATATCTTCAATCCGTTTAT
Source organism: uncultured Mailhella sp. (assembly GCA_948482415.1). Taxonomy (GTDB): domain Bacteria; phylum Desulfobacterota; class Desulfovibrionia; order Desulfovibrionales; family Desulfovibrionaceae; genus Taurinivorans. The sequence goes on along the minus strand of CAOMFZ010000027.1, from coordinate 2,079 downwards.
GCAGGCTGATTCCTCAACCACAAGAAAGTACGGCGGAACCGGGCTTGGACTGAGTATTTCAAGAAACCTTGCCGAACTTATGCACGGGCAGTTAACCTGCACAAGTATATACGGGCAAGGCTCTAACTTCAAACTTGAAATTCCGCTTGAATATAATGAAGCAATACAGCTCAATGGTGCTAAAAATGCAGCTCAAGTTGATGATAACAAGCTGAAAAATCTTTCTGTTCTTCTGGTGGAAGACAATGCCATTAATACCATGATTGCCACAGAATTATTGAAGAAAAAAGGAATTATTGTTGATACTGCCGCCAATGGAATTGAAGCAATCCAAAAAGCAAGCAAAAATACCTATGATATCATATTAATGGATATTCAAATGCCGGGAATGGACGGTGTTTCCGCCACAAAACACCTGCGCCAGGATCTGGAGCTTGTGACCCCAATTGTTGCCATGACGGCCAATGTTCTTGAAGAAGACAAAAAGCTGTATCTGGACAGCGGCTTTAATACACACATAGGAAAACCTATTACGCCGTCAATACTCTATCAGACACTGACAGATCTTTCTCCTCTATAATCTTTATTTAACAAGCATTTTTTATTAAATGAATGAAGACAGCCCCACAGACTGTCTTTTTTTCTATATTTTTGATATTTTTTAAAAAAATACTTGCCCATACCAATATAAGAGGCTATAGTAATCAAAACCCAAAGTTTATGGAGATGTATTATGGCTAGATTTACACTTCCCCGTGATATTTATTTCGGAAAAAACGCCCTTGATGAACTCAAAAATGTCAAAGGCAAAAAAGCTGTTGTTGTTGTAGGCGGCGGCTCTATGAAAAGAGCAGGCTTCCTTGATAAAGTTGTCAACAACTTAAAAGAAGCCGGACTTGAAACCCTGCTTATTGAAAATGTTGAACCGGACCCGTCCATTACTACTGTTATGAACGGCGCAAAAGCTATGCGCGAATTCCAGCCTGACTGGATTGTCGCTATCGGCGGAGGTTCTCCTATTGACGCTGCAAAAGCTATGTGGATTTTCTATGAATATCCTGACATTAAATTTGAAGATGCAATTAAACCTTTCAGCCTGCCAACACTGCGCACAAAAGCTCACTTTATTGCTATTCCTTCAACCTCAGGAACTGCAACAGAAGTAACTGCTTTTTCAGTTATCACAGACTATGACAAAGGTATCAAATATCCTTTGGCTGACTTCAACCTCACCCCGGATATTGCTATCATTGACCCTGCAATTGCAGAAACCATGCCTCCAAAACTTACCGCCAATACAGGTATGGACGCACTTACCCACGCCGTTGAAGCATACGTTTCCACCGCCGGCACTGTTTTCACCAACCCTCTTGCAATGAAAGCTATTGATATCATTAAAGATAACCTTGAAAATTCCTACAAAGGCGACATGGGTGCAAGAGAACAAATGCACTATGCTCAATGCCTCGCCGGTATGGCATTTTCCAACGGCTTATTAGGTATTGTTCACTCCATGGCTCACAAAACAGGCGCTGTTTTCAAAAACGGACACGTTGTACACGGTGCAGCAAACGCTATGTATTTGCCATTTGTTATCCAATACAATGCAAAAGTTCCTGCAACTGCAAAACGTTATGCGAATATTGCTAAATTATGGGGTATTGAGTTCAAAACAAACGAAGAAGCAGTACAAAAACTTTGCGATAAAATCCAAGGTTTAAGCAAATCACTGAATATTGCTCTTTGTCTCAAAGACTATGAAAACGGCATGGTTCCTGAAGATGAATTTTTGGCAAAACTTCCTGATATTGCGAAAAATGCAATTTTGGACGCCTGCACATTCTCTAACCCGCGCCAGCCAAATCAGGAAGAAATGGAAAAATTGCTTAAATGCGTTTACTACGGCACAAAAGTTGATTTCTAATTTTTCTTTTTCATAAACGAAATAAATGAAATTCCCTTTGAAAGCTTTTTTCAAAGGGAATTTTTATTTTAATAAAGCAAAATATTCTTTTTACTATTATATTTGTTTAATTAATATACATAGTTATAAAAATAAGCTAAAAAAAATCACCCTTA